>CAUYTX010000134.1:0-4529 GCA_963575665.1 Gammaproteobacteria bacterium
AACAAAATTTTTTATAAAAATCAAAGACTTATATTTTCAACTGCGTAACTCCTAACTAAATCGAAAATACAGAGAAAACTAAGTAATCACCTGACTACCAGTGCAACCAAACCGGCGTTGCCGAGAAGAAAACCATTGAAGTGCTTTCTCAAAAGCAGATTTATCGAAATCTGGCCAAAAAATATCTGTGAAGTAAAGTTCTGTATATGCAATCTGCCAAAGCAAGAAGTTGCTGATGCGCTGTTCTCCTCCGGTACGAATGAAAAGGTCAGGCTCTGGCAAATTCCCTAGGTGGATCTCTTGTCCAAATAGATCAGGGGTAATCTCGCTGATTTCTCCAGAAGCCACGCGCATTGCGAGTTTTTGGGCTGTAGTAGCAATATCCCAACGTCCGCCATAGTTGGCCGCAATTACCAAAACTAACCCAGTGTTTTTTGCAGTTTGTTCTTCTGCTTTTTGAATACGTGATTGTAATCCTGCTGGAAAAGCACTACGATCCCCCAAAATGCGAAGCTGAACGTTGTTTTTCAACATAGCACGAATTTCACTTCGCAGCACCACCATGAACAGTTCCATGAGCAGTTGCACTTCATTGGGCGGTCGTTTCCAATTTTCACTACTAAAGGCAAACAACGTCAGGGCCTCAATCCCTTTATCACTGCAAGCCCGGACTACTTCGCGCACTCGCAATACTCCCGCGCGGTGACCCATGACGCGAGGGAGATGCCGTTTTTCTGCCCAACGCCCATTCCCATCTAGGATGATGGCAACGTGGCGCGGAAGTGCTCCCGAACCTTCTGACATCTTAAATTTTACCTATAAGGCCATCAAATCGGCCTCTTTGACGGCGAGGATTTTGTCAATTTCTGCAATGTGCTTGTCCGTTAGTTTTTGGATTTCATCATGTGCCCGATGCTCAGCATCTTCGGAAATCAGATGTTCTTTCAAGAGGGACTTAAACTCTTGATTGGCATCACGACGAGCAGCACGCATGCCTACCTTTGCATTTTCACCTTCTTGGCGTACTACTTTGACCAAATCGCGACGCCTTTCCTCGGTAAGTGGAGGCAACGGCACTCGGATTACGCTACCCGCAGTGTTTGGATTGAGCCCAAGATCCGAAGTTCGAATGGCCTTTTCAATGGCAGAGACCATTCCTTTGTCCCAAGGAGTGACTGTGAGCGTCCTCGAATCGGAAACCACCAAGTTGGCTACTTGCGAAAGGGGAGTGACATTCCCATAGTAGTCTACTGATATATGATCCAGTAGGCTTGGGTGCGCGCGTCCAGTTCTGATTTTGCTCAACTCTTGGCGGAGAACCTCTAAGCCCTTCACCATTCGTTGGGTCACTGTTTTTTTAATTTCGTCTACGGTAGGTTTCATTGGTCTCCTCGATCCATTTGCGTGCCTTCGTTTGAACTAGTCACTGCTCTGTGCAAAGAACCGGGCATACTCATTTGAAAGACCCGGACTGGTAGATTGTGTTCTTGACACAAAACAATGGCAGTCAGGTCCATTACACCGAGTTTCCGGGACAATGCTTCTCCATAGGTCAAGTGAGAGAAGCGGATTGCGTTGGGATTACCCACTGGATCCTGATCATACACACCATCCACTTTTGTGGCCTTAAATAGGACTTCAGCTCCCACTTCAATGGCACGCAAAGCCGCGGCAGAATCAGTGGTAAAAAATGGATTGCCAGTGCCAGCAGCACACAGTACGACTCTTCCTGCCTCCAAATGCTCACGTGCTTGTCTTGCATTGAACGGTTCGCACACGTTGGGCATCGGGATTGCAGATAACACTTGGGCTGCCACGCCATGACGTTCTAGCACGTCTTGCAAAGCTAAAGCATTCATAACTGTAGCAAGCATCCCAAGAGAATCGCCTGTCACACGAGAAATGCCTGACAGAGTAGCCCCACGGAGGAAATTACCTCCTCCTACCACCACGGCCACCTGAACCCCGAGGTTCAAAACCTCTTTGATTTCAGTGGCCATCCGGTCTAAAACAACAGGATCCAGTGGAGTCCTCCCATCACCGGCCAGGGCTTCTCCACTGAGTTTAAGCAGAATGCGTCGATAGAGAGGCATAGGCAGATTTAAGCCCCACGAGCCTGCGCCATTACTTCGGCAACAAAGTCCGCAGACTTTTTTTCAATCCCTTCTCCAAGTTCGTATCGAACAAAACGAACGACGGAGGCTTTTTGCTGGGCAAGTACCTTCCCAACGGTGACTTCCGGATCCCGAATAAAAGGTTGTCCCACCAAGGAAACCTCGCCCAAAAACTTTTGAACTTTACCTTCTATCATCTTTTCGATGATAACAGGTGGTTTTCCGGTCTCTGCGGCCTGCACTGCAAAAATCTCTCGCTCTTTGGCGACTAATTCTGCAGGTACCTGACTAGGCAAAACGCACATGGGGCTTAAATCTGCCTATGCCTCTCTATCGACGCATTCTGCTTAAACTCAGTGGAGAAGCCCTGGCCGGTGATGGGAGGACTCCACTGGATCCTGTTGTTTTAGACCGGATGGCCACTGAAATCAAAGAGGTTTTGAACCTCGGGGTTCAGGTGGCCGTGGTGGTAGGAGGAGGTAATTTCCTCCGTGGGGCTACTCTGTCAGGCATTTCTCGTGTGACAGGCGATTCTCTTGGGATGCTTGCTACAGTTATGAATGCTTTAGCTTTGCAAGACGTGCTAGAACGTCATGGCGTGGCAGCCCAAGTGTTATCTGCAATCCCGATGCCCAACGTGTGCGAACCGTTCAATGCAAGACAAGCACGTGAGCATTTGGAGGCAGGAAGAGTCGTACTGTGTGCTGCTGGCACTGGCAATCCATTTTTTACCACTGATTCTGCCGCGGCTTTGCGTGCCATTGAAGTGGGAGCTGAAGTCCTATTTAAGGCCACAAAAGTGGATGGTGTGTATGATCAGGATCCAGTGGGTAATCCCAACGCAATCCGCTTCTCTCACTTGACCTATGGAGAAGCATTGTCCCGGAAACTCGGTGTAATGGACCTGACTGCCATTGTTTTGTGTCAAGAACACAATCTACCAGTCCGGGTCTTTCAAATGAGTATGCCCGGTTCTTTGCACAGAGCAGTGACTAGTTCAAACGAAGGCACGCAAATGGATCGAGGAGACCAATGAAACCTACCGTAGACGAAATTAAAAAAACAGTGACCCAACGAATGGTGAAGGGCTTAGAGGTTCTCCGCCAAGAGTTGAGCAAAATCAGAACTGGACGCGCGCACCCAAGCCTACTGGATCATATATCAGTAGACTACTATGGGAATGTCACTCCCCTTTCGCAAGTAGCCAACTTGGTGGTTTCCGATTCGAGGACGCTCACAGTCACTCCTTGGGACAAAGGAATGGTCTCTGCCATTGAAAAGGCCATTCGAACTTCGGATCTTGGGCTCAATCCAAACACTGCGGGTAGCGTAATCCGAGTGCCGTTGCCTCCACTTACCGAGGAAAGGCGTCGCGATTTGGTCAAAGTAGTACGCCAAGAAGGTGAAAATGCAAAGGTAGGCATGCGTGCTGCTCGTCGTGATGCCAATCAAGAGTTTAAGTCCCTCTTGAAAGAACATCTGATTTCCGAAGATGCTGAGCATCGGGCACATGATGAAATCCAAAAACTAACGGACAAGCACATTGCAGAAATTGACAAAATCCTCGCCGTCAAAGAGGCCGATTTGATGGCCTTATAGGTAAAATTTAAGATGTCAGAAGGTTCGGGAGCACTTCCGCGCCACGTTGCCATCATCCTAGATGGGAATGGGCGTTGGGCAGAAAAACGGCATCTCCCTCGCGTCATGGGTCACCGCGCGGGAGTATTGCGAGTGCGCGAAGTAGTCCGGGCTTGCAGTGATAAAGGGATTGAGGCCCTGACGTTGTTTGCCTTTAGTAGTGAAAATTGGAAACGACCGCCCAATGAAGTGCAACTGCTCATGGAACTGTTCATGGTGGTGCTGCGAAGTGAAATTCGTGCTATGTTGAAAAACAACGTTCAGCTTCGCATTTTGGGGGATCGTAGTGCTTTTCCAGCAGGATTACAATCACGTATTCAAAAAGCAGAAGAACAAACTGCAAAAAACACTGGGTTAGTTTTGGTAATTGCGGCCAACTATGGCGGACGTTGGGATATTGCTACTACAGCCCAAAAACTCGCAATGCGCGTGGCTTCTGGAGAAATCAGCGAGATTACCCCTGATCTATTTGGACAAGAGATCCACCTAGGGAATTTGCCAGAGCCTGACCTTTTCATTCGTACCGGAGGAGAACAGCGCATCAGCAACTTCTTGCTTTGGCAGATTGCATATACAGAACTTTACTTCACAGATATTTTTTGGCCAGATTTCGATAAATCTGCTTTTGAGAAAGCACTTCAATGGTTTTCTTCTCGGCAACGCCGGTTTGGTTGCACTGGTAGTCAGGTGATTACTTAGTTTTCTCTGTATTTTCGATTTAGTTAGGAGTTACGCAGTTGAAAATATAAGTCTTTGATTTTTATAAAAAATTTTGTT
>CAUYTX010000135.1:0-4481 GCA_963575665.1 Gammaproteobacteria bacterium
AAAAGAAAAGAAACAAACGCCTCTCCATTATGGAATGTTAATTGGAGTGATATTCAAAGAGGTTATTATGCCCCACAGCAACCCGCATATCTTATAACCAAATATTCATATTTTTTGTTTTTTATCAACCAATTAACAAAAGCAGTTGATGTTTTTTCTCCATCATAACCTGTCTTTTGATAATCTCTATAAAGGGTTCTTGGAATATCAATAACAAAATCGCCACTTGATGCGAAATATTGGATTGCATCATATACTGATTTTTGCCCCCCAATAAACCAATTAGGATGATGATAAGTTAATCTCTTTGCTCTGACTATATCTTGCTCAATCCCTTCTTGCATAAATGGTATCTTCTCTTCTTTTGCTTCTGATTTTACCTTGAACATTTTATTTCTTCTCCTTTAATTTCTTTATATCCCAACCAACAGGTTTTCCGAGAGAATTTGCCTCATAACTCCCGCTTCCCCATTTCTGAATTCCAAGATTATATGCCTCTACCCATTTCTCGAATTTCTGCTTGGGTTCTTTATGTCCCTGCATTCTCATATTCTCGCTTAACTTTATCTTGTATGCCATTTTATTCTTCCACCTCAACAACCTTCAAATTGCCTTCTTTAATTGCCTTTCTTCCCCACTCGGAAAAACTATTAAGCAAATCTTCCTTGCTCTTTGCAGTAAATATCTGCCCTGCGACTTTAAACTTTCTCATTTTCTGTTCATTTATCAAATTCTTTTGTTCGTATGCCATCTTATTCTTGCTCTATAATATGAGTTCTCCCCTTTGGTTCATCATAACTCTTAAAATCTTCTTCTGCATCTTCCTCGCTATCATAAATGCCATAATCTACTAATACTCCATCTTCATAGATGCCCATCTTCCATTTGCCCTTTGCCTTTTTTATTTTATATGCCATTTATTTCACCCCGCTTCCTGTTATTCCGTATAATCCCCCGCCCAAATCAATTGCAACAGCACCTTTTTCTCCGAGATGATCTTCAAATCTTTTTTTCACTTGCAAAAAATGGCTTCCCCACTTTAACAAGCCCTATTTCTTCTTTTTCTGTCGGTTCTCTGAATTCCTGAATATAAACCCCGTCAGGCACAACCCTTGTTATTATCCCAAATCTTTCTTCCCCTTCCCCAAATTTTACAAAAGTTCCCTTTTTCCTTGCCAACTCTTCAAGATGATAAAATCTCCTGAATGTTTCTGTCACATCAGATGTTATTGGATATGGGAATTTTTCAAAGAATTCTCTTTCTACGAATGGAAGTTTCTTCAATTTCTTTTTTGGTATCACAAGCACTTTTCCGTATGTCATCTTTATTTCCTCAATTGTTTTTCTAATTTGATTTGTTCTTTGAGCAGTTTTATCTGTTGCTTCTGTATATTTACAATCTTCTCTGCTATGAATATCTTTCTTTCCAATTTTTTTGAACCTGATTTTATTCTATAACTCATTTTCCGTCCCTTCCTGCCTCTAAATTTAATGATGTAGCATCAAGCGGAGTTGCAGTTACATAAAGCACATCCTCTCCAACCAAATTCTTGTTGTATTGCCTGAATAAATCAAGCAGTTTCTTTGAGACACTTCCTTCCCTGTTGTCCAAGTATTGTATCTGTATCTCTGCATTATCTTCCTTGAATATCTTATGGGACTTGTCGTGCCATACTCCCTGCACTCCAAACTCTGTCTCATCTTTTAAAAATTTAAAGTGATGCTCTTTATCCTTTCTTATTAGTATAGTAAGCAGTTTTGGTTCAGTTAGTGTTATTCCGTCATCTTTCTTGGCGTTATAAAGAAGATTGTTTATCCTGTCTTGAACTATCTCTTGTGCATCCCATTTCTTTTCAGGAAAGCCCGTATCAACTTTTATTGGAAATGCCATTTTATTCCGCCTCTATTATTTCTTCACTTGCTTTGTATCTTTTATTGTCCAAATTCCTTCTGACACCTGAAAGAACTCTTAATGCAGATGTTCCATACGGACATTCTATAAAATCTACAATATTATTAGTATCCTTTTCTTTTATTGCTATTCCGTGCTTGAATTTCTTTTCCTGTTTTATCTTGAAACTCATTTGTTCTCCTCAACTGTTTTCCCAAGCAGTTCATTTACCTTTGCAAGTGCTTCTTCTTTTGTAGCATACTTTTTATAATCCCCAATTGTCCTTATTCCGCCTGTCAGGGCATTAAATTCCCTTATTGTATAAACCCTTGAAATATTATTAAAACTTTTCTGCTCGGAAGTTATGAAATATCTTTCTCCCATAAGCCCACTCTCAACATTTGATGAAAAGAACCTCATAGTATCGTGTGAGAAAAAGAAATGCCCCCTCTCTCTATTTATTCTCTTAACATCTGCTATTGTGTATGCCATTTTATCTTATTCCTTCTTGTTTTAAAAGAGATTTCCATATATAATCTCTCTTCCTTCTTTGTTTCTCTGTTAGTTTATGCCCGAATAAAGCGTGATAAATTCCTTCTTTACCAAGATAATATCTATAATCTTCATCTATCCCGTTCCCTTTTTGCCTTTTGTATTTTATCTTAAATGCCATTTTTATTTGAAAGCGTAATTTACCCATTTAATATACATCTCTTTCCATTCTTTTGTGTTTCTTTTAGGAACTTTATTTCCTTTCTTTCCCCACCACATCTCTGCGTGTTCTCCGAGAGTTAATTCTTTCACATTTTCTATTACCGCCTTTTTCTTCCATTTCTCGTTAAAGTAATTTTCAGCATCTCTCTGATTTGTAACCTTTTTTCCAAGCAATCTGCTTAATTCTTTGTAATTTTCATCATAGAAAGCATCCGCTATCTTATCTGTATGCTTGAAATATGCACTTTCTGTCTTGAATTTAAATTTATTTTTTATCTTAAAACTCATTTTAATTTCTCCTTGATTTCTTTTTTTGCTCTTGTTAATTCCTTCCCTTTGAATTTTGCTATATCTTTTATATCCGTTGTCCAATCCTGTTCCGTATCAGGATATTTTCTTAATCCTAATGAAATGCTATCCTTAGAATAAACTCCTGCAACCATAAATGCCTCTTTCTTTGGTTCGTCTTTATAATATACTAAATCTCCCTTTTTGAAAGGATTTCTTTTTATTTTTGCTTTAAAACTCATTTTTTCTCCTGCATATATTTTTTTGCGAAAGCAAGTGCTTCTGCTTTTGTTTTAAATTGCTTGAAATCAAAAGGAGAAGAAAAAAGATTTTTAGAAATAACTACTTCCCAATAACTTCTATTATATTTAGGGGGGTAAATAGATAAATTTGCTTTTTGAGGATTAGGAATACATTTTCCCATTATTTTCTGTGTTTTTGAATAATTAAGATATTTGTTGCTATCAAATGTTCTCTTCCATCCTTTTACTTTAAAACTCATTCCATTCTCCTTCCTAATTCGTCATCAACATTAGGAAGATATGATTTTTTTATGTATTTTATTGGTTCATCTGTTCTCACGAATATTCCAACTCTCTTTCCCCTGATTTTTAGGAAACTGTCTTTTTTGGGATGTATATAAACTCCTTCTCCGTCTTTTGTTGGCTTGAATTCTCTCTGTAAGCCATATTTACCGTATAATGCCTTCAAATTTGAAACCAATCTTTTTTGTTTTATTGTAAATTTCATTCTTTTCTCCTGAACCATCCTGCGACAGTTCTGTATCCCTTCTGAACCCCTCTTCCAACTGCTTTCGCACCTTCAACAACTTTCTTTTCCGCCTCGACTATTTTTTCTCCAATTGCTTTTGCTTTCTTAATTGCTTCCTTTTCCTTTTCTGCTATTCCCCTGAAATATTCCTTTTCTCTTTCTATTGCCTGTTGAAATTTGCTCGGTTCTGCTTTTATAATCTCAACCTTTGGCATTTTCTTTTCTTCTGAATAAGTAGTTCCTGTTAATTCCTCTGCTGTTGGTTGTCTTGCTTCTGCAAATTCCCCTTCTGCCTCTCCTATAATCTTTTCCTCTGCTTCATATTTTGGTGCTTCAAAGACAGGTGCAGGTTGAGGTTCATATTTAATCTTCCAAGTTGAAAGATAACTTTCCCCTTTTGGAGTTACTGATGCCCTTCCAAATTCATCCTCTTGGATATATCCCTTATTCTTTAATTCATTATAAGCATATCTGCTGAATGCAGTTTGTTTTACAGGATACCAAGCACCTTTTTCTGCAACGCCTTTCAATAATTCTTCCTGTGCAACCAATCCGAACCTGAATGTTTTTTTCTTTTCCTCTGCTGTCATTTCCTTTAGTTCTTCCTTTACAGGTTCTTTATATGCTTCCTCTAATGCCTGTTCTCTTTCCCTTATTTCTTCGGGTGCTTGTGCAACATAAGTTTCTTCAGGTTCTTTTACTTTTTCTTCTTCATAATATCTTTCCGCCTTTGGCTTTTTTGGTGCAACAGCAAATGAACTCATCCTGTCAAGAATTCCTCTTCCCCAATTTTCCTCTACTCCTATTCTTACCTTTG
>CAUYTX010000136.1:0-4426 GCA_963575665.1 Gammaproteobacteria bacterium
GTGCGTACGGTGGAGTGATATGTATATTGATGTATGGAGTCAATTCTGGTGGGCCAGATGTTAACGAATTCGATTTGCTTACTCAGGATAATATAATTATTACTACGCAATTATCACAAGAATTATTAGCCACAGAAGAGGTATAGGATATGGCCGGAATAAAAATATCTGCGCTGCCCGCAGCCACGTCAGCCGTAGGAACAGATGTTTTTCCTGCTGACCAATCAGGACCAGTTACCAGAAAAATATCGTTTTCACAGGTGGCAACCTTATTTAATACAAATTTTGTTCAATTAAACCCCTCAAGCAATCAAATTATTACAACAAATAGTTTGTCATTGGCAGCCGGTAATGTGCTAACTACTTTAGGTACTTTTTCATCTGGCTCAGCTGCCGGTGGAATTTCTGGAAGTTTTAAAGCATTTGCAACAACGGCTGCAACAGGAGGCACAAAGTTTACTGCTGCAAATAACGCAGGTAACTTTGAAAACGTGCTGACCAATGCTTCAACTTCTGCCGCTCGCACTTGGACATTACCGGATGCTACGGGAACCATTGCGTTAACGGTAACCACAGGCGGCTTAATTGCTGTGTCTGTAGCAGGGACTACACAAGCATTGTCTGCTGGTAATGCTTATATATTTAACAACATAGGAGCTACAACTGGCACATTGCCAACAAGTGGATCGTCTGCAATTGGTGACGTAATTAAAATTAAAGGCCGAAGCGGTGCGCCTTGGATTATTCAAGCAAACACCAGTCAAATTATTATTTACGGAAGCGTAGCAAGTTCAGCAGCAGGAACAGCGACCAGTGCCGCGGGAACTGATTCAATTCAATTGATGTACGTTTCTTCGAATGCATGGTCCGTCGATTGGGCATTGTCATCTGGGATTGTTATAGCATAAGGAAAATAAAATGGCAGGTACAACAAATCAGATACAAACTCCATTTGGAACAGGAGTTAGAACAGCATTAGCCGTTAATACAAATAGCACCGGTGGATTTCCTGTTGAAACGGATGGTACGTTTACGCCAGCAATTAACGTTGGTGGATCAACTGTAGGAATAACCTATACAAGTCGAACGGCTACATATTCTAGAATTGGAAATACAGTTACTTTTACTATGTTCATTAATACATCTTCACTTGGTGGACTGACAGGAAATATTACTTTAACAGGGATGCCTGTAGCTGCTCGAGGGCCAGCAACTGCTTATTTTACATTTCCTATTAATTTATCAGGCGGAACTTTGACAGGAATACCCATGGCAATTTTATACCCAAGCACAACTGGGATGACTTTTTTTCAATACACTGGCGGTGCAACGCAAGCATTTTTAAATGCTACTAATGTCCCTATTGCGGCTCAAATAATTATTAGCGGAACGTACCTCGTTTAAAAATTAACATGATTACAATGGTTACCAGACATATAAGGATTATATTATGGGCGTAAAAATAAGCAGTTTACCAATTATAGTAACTCCTGCGTTGTCTGATGTTTTTCCGGTTGTTCAGGCCGGGGTAACGTATAAAGAATCGTTTACGCAATTAAGTAGTTTGTTTGCAACAGCAGGCGCAAACAGCAACATTACATCTTTATCTGGATTAACAACGCCATTAAGCGCAGCCCAAGGTGGGACAGGGGTTATCACAGGATTGCCTATTATTAATGGTCAACTTCCAATTGGAAACGGCACGAATTACACGCTGGCTACATTAACTGCTGGTCCAGGTATTTCTATTGCCAATGCTTCGGGTTCAATTACTATTGCTGGAACGGGTTCTGGTATAGGTTGGACTGAAATTACGGGCGTTACACAAGCAGGCGCGGCCGACAATGGTTATGTAGCAAATAATGCGGCCCTTGTAACAATTACATTGCCTGCAACTGCGGCATTTGGTACGGTAATTAGTGTTATTGGTAAAGGTGCTGGCGGATGGTTGCTCGCTCAAAACGCATTACAAAACATACAAATTGGGTCTGTTTCATCTACAGTAGGCGTTGGTGGTAGTGTTGCGTCATCTAATAGGTATGACTCACTTGATTTAATTTGCACGACTGCCAACACCATATGGACAATACAAGGCGGCGGACAAACCGCGGGATTCACTATAGTTTAAGGATAAATTATGGCTACTAATAATACGTTAAACAACAGCCTAATTAACTGCTCAGGACTTCCGATTCCTGGTGGTGTTACTGCTACGGGCACTGCAAGTGCAACTACATTTTTAAAAGGCAATGGCTCATGGGCTCCCGCAACACTTGTAACGACTCAGCAACTATTTACATCAGGAAGCGGCACTTACACTACTCCAGCCAATGTTGTTTACATTGAAGTTGAAATGATTGGCGGAGGATGCGGAGGGACTGGTTCGGGAGCCGGAGGTGCGGGAGGTGCTACTGGCGGTAGCTCTACGTTTGGAACGTCGTTATTAACGGCAGAAGGCGGCCTTAATTCCGGTGCAGTTGCTACAATAAATAGCCCTGCTGTAGGTTATGGAGCGCCAGGAAGTTCGCTAATAAGTCCTAATCCAGGTTCACCTGCAACTGGCGGCACTGGTGCCGCATCATTTTATGGTCAAGGAGGCGCTGGAGGGTATGGTGGTGCTGTTGGTGCTGCCGCCAATTGTATTGGTGCTGGTGGTGGTGGTGGTGGTGGTGTAACTGTTGGCGCGCAAAATGGCGGAGCTTGTGCCGCATACCTTAAAGCAACGATTGGTGCTCCTTCGGCTACATATGCTTACGCGGTTGGTGCGGGTACTGCCGGAGGTGCGGCCGGAGCAAGTGGATATGCTGGCGGCGCAGGAGCTGGTGGAAGGATCATTGTAAGAGAGTATTATTAAAAATTAAGGAGAAAGAAATGGGATTGAATGTTGCGCAGGTTTGTATAGCTAAATACCCTGGTCAAGTTGAAAAACTTAATATTACATTTGTTCAAAAAGAACTTGGTGTGGCTATTGATGTATGGAATGTTGAAGGAATAGAGCGGCCTACAGAAGCAGAATTATTAGCGCAAGCTGATGAATACCAGTTTGCGTATGATTCAATTGTATTTTTGCAAGCAAACGAAATATTCGTTCAGCAATCAATTGATATTACGGCACAGTCTCGTGGATACAAGGACGGCATGTATTGCTCTAGTTACGTGCAGAGCACTAATCTTTATTGGGCGGCTGAAGCTAAAGCATTTATACCGTGGCGTGATTCCATGTACGCGTATGCATTTCAAGTGTTTTCAGACATACAAAATGAAAAACCAATTCCGACTCAAGAAGAATTTGAGGCTGGGTTTCCAAAAATAATGTGGCCATGAGCCAATGACGGGTAATTTAATTAACCGTACGGCGCAACAAGTTCATATCCACGACTTTTGCGCCGCTTCATCATTTTAGCAATAAATTTTTGTGCCTCTTCTTGGGTTTGCACAAGTAAATTTTTTTTACCACCTCGATTTGAAATACAGCTACCCCAATCATGAGCCAGAACAATTCCATTTGTACCCTCTTCCGTGACGGCTATTTTATAATAACGTAATTTTTCTTGGTTTAACCATTCATAAATATTAGGCATAAGTACTCAGCATCTCCGCTATAGCTTCCTGCTGGGCAAACATAAGTTCTTCGTCTATGAAAAATCTTGGGTCTTGTACATCAAGTTCGATACCATTCACATCAAAGAATTGCACATGCACACCTTATCTGAAAAGTTGTGCATCCTACAATACTCAGATCATGTGTGCAAATTATTTTTTCGGCACGAACCAATTTGATTTTGTTCATGCCGAAAATGAGCTTTAATATAATTTATTCTTTATCTTGCTCGGATAGCAATTGTGCTATTTCAGAATCTAATGCAATAGAATTTGGGGTAAGAAACCCTTGATCCATTTCACGCACAAGATGAATAAGAAAGATATAAGCTTTTTGTATGGCTTGTGGATTTCTGTTTTTTACACTTCGCTCCATGTTGTCGAGGAACCTATGAACGTTCTTTAGCTCGCGCAACACGCTTAAACGCATTTTATTGATGTCATTCACAACAAATGTCCTACCTGTAGATATTATGATGTATTAGTGTGGGAATAATACTGAATTTGTGGTATAAATCTTAACCATGTTGTGGAGCAGTTTTTGACCAGAAAGATAGGGGTACTAAACGCAAAAGTGTTGTACCTATTGTATGTGAGTGTGTACAATTTCATCACTAAGTCTGGTTATCGTTATAACCACGTTTTGTAAGTATGATATAATTTGATTCAGACTTAGTAAGAGGATTTCAAATGAAAAAACATGGTCCTAAACGTATATTAGATACTAAGTTTCTTTATTGCAATAAACATGGTGAATCTGATCATGTGGAATCAGGGGTTAAATTTAAAAAATGGAAATGCTGTGCTTGTTCTGTAGATTACGCAT
>CAUYTX010000137.1:0-4399 GCA_963575665.1 Gammaproteobacteria bacterium
GTTCTGGTGTGTTTTGGTTCATGGTGTTTATTAGGTTAGGAAAGATAGATTTAAAGCAGTCAGATAAGTTGTCTGGGTTAAGTTCATTCATTTAGATTTAGGTAGATTGTATGACAGGCTGTTAGTGTCAAGTTGTTTTTCTAAAATAGTTCTAACATAGTCAGAACGAGACATAGCAGTATTCTTTGAGACTGCGTTCAGAAGTTTCAGAAGTTTAGTTGATACACGCACCGTGAGCATGTGTTCGTGTGTGAATCTGGATTTGAGTTTTGTTTTCATAAGCAAATGTAGAATCGGAAAATAAGTGAATCGTATTACTTGTCAAGCAGTTTCCCAAAATGAAAGGAGGAGCAAGATTTCTCCTGCTCCCCCAGTTGTTATGCTGTCACCCAACCACGAATGACACCTGCACTAAAACTATTTATTTTTATTTGTCAAGCCCCTATTCCTACAATCGTGAAGTAGTCCTTGAAGCGTCTGATTAGGGCAACCCCAGTTTCCTTGTCACGGTTCTCAAAGCGTTCAAGCAACGCTGTGCCGTTGAAGTTCGTAGAGATGATGGTAGGTCTGCGAGCCGTGGTACGCTCGTCTATCACGCTAAACAGGTCAGAAGCCATACGGGAGGTCAGCCGTTCCTTGCCGAAGTCATCAAAGATAACTAACTTAGACTCTATCAGCCCGTCTATCATCTTGGAGTGCGTCCTGTCGTCAAAGGACTTCTCAATCATGCCCTCCATTTTACGCATCGTGAGGAAGTTGAACTCCAGTTGTTTGTCCCGCTTGGCTTCAGCCTCCCACATCTTACGCACTATCTCCCATATTCCACGGGTCTTTCCTACACCTGTCGTGCCGTGGAGAAGCAATCCGCATACATCAGCCTGTGGCTTCCAGTCTAAAACATCCTGCACCTTTTGGTGGAGTTTAGCGGGTAGTGTGTCCCTAAAGATTTCTGGCATGGCTGGAGGGATGACAGAGTTTGTGTAGCCGTAGCCGTCTATGCGGTCTTGTTCCATGTGTTCCCTGCACTGATGCCAGCGAACTAGAGAATGGTCTGGACGGGCAAGCAGAGCACCTCTACGACCACAGTGGCAAGCGATATCGCTCATAGTTCTAAATCCTTTGAGAGTAAGGTTGCAATGATTTCATCGTAGAACTTGTCGCTGATTTGAGCAGGGTGAACTCTGCCTTCATCTGACTCGATGTAAACTATGTCGATAGACTCCTTTTCGATTTCCCTGTGGCTAGCACGGAACACATGGAACTCACCGCTTAGGTGTCCATTGAAACTATCGTCTATGTCTGTCGTATCAAATCTTACCCCGACTGTGTAACAGATGTCATCGAAGGTAATCTCGAACTCATAGTCTGGGTCACTATATCGTTCTTTAGAATGTGTTGTGGTCATTGGCGGTTAGTGGTTGTTTTTGGTTGGGTTGGTTGCGTGGTTCAAAGAGTCCTGTCCATCCGTTTGTAATACTCTGGTTGATACTGTCAATAGATTTCTTTTCTCCCCAGAGAATCATTTGTGCCCATTGCATATCGACTGAGGTTTGCTTGAGAGCCTTCTTGAGTTCCTTGCGATAATCGACCCAAGCGAACCAAGCCTTGCTGAAAGCATCGGAACTGAATGGCAAAGGAGAACCTCCTTCTGGCAAATCCTTCATAGCCCCTGTTGGGGTTTGGGGTGTATCTTTATCTTCTTTATTATAATCTTTTATATATGTAGGCAATTTTTTGCCTCCCCCCGTGGCAATTTTTTGCCTCCCCCTAGGCAATTTATTGCCACCCTTAGACACGAGTGCATCCGCTAAAGCCACCTTCTCAACGGTGCGAATGATACGCTTGCCGTCCTGCTCAGTCCGTACGATTAGTTTTAGGTCATCTAACTCCTTCAGCAGGTTGCGAATCTGACGCTCTGCAAGCCCCAAGGAGCGAGCCAGATACCCGTTAGAGGCATAGCACCCGTCCTCGTTATCAAGTGAGTCCACAATGCCGTACACGAACTTTGCGGAAGCGGATAGACTGGCGAGTTGGAATACCTCCCGTGGTATCCAGACACCCGTGAACTTAGGATTGTTGCTCATAAAGTTATTTCGATTACTTGGTCTGAGTATGCTGGATAGTTACCTGTTACTTGGCAATGAGCAAAACGCTCGATAGCATCTACCCATTTTTCACAAGACTTTAACAAACTGTTAGGATTTATCTTAACAACACTAACCGCCCAAGGTGGGTTTTTCTCTACAAAAATAAAGTAAAAGTTATTCATCGGCTTACCTGCACTCTCCATCAGCCACGAATACTGACAAACTTGGATGTCATAGCGTCTGTCCCAAATCGTTTTGCGGGCATCTGCTGGGCTGGCTGACTCGCAGGACTTCAAGTCTATGATGTCACCTGTGTCTTGGTTGTAGCCGTCAATCAGTCCCTTCATACGCACCTGTCCTGCCTGTGCTGGGAATGTTCCGAACAAAGCCGTCTCCCTGTGTGTGAGTCCCTGCATTAACTCGTTAGCCTTTGGGTGAGAAATTACCCCACCAGCCATAGACTTAATCATCTGATGCTCGTCTTGGTCAATGACAACCTTACCAGCATTTTCAATAGCGAACTCATCGTTGTAAGCCTTGCCCTCCTTTGAGCGTCCGTCCACCTTACGCTTAACGGCATAGAAGTCGGTTGGCTCAGTTTGCAGTAACTCAGCATGGAAAGCAGAGCCTAGGTTCATAGCCTTAGTAGCCTCCCGCTTTTGCTCGGTAGAAGCAAGGTAGTGAGCAGGGCTAATCAAGAACTCTTTGAGAGAGGATTGGCTTAGTCCTGTTGCCTTGCGGTAGTCTGGGTCAGTCATTCCAGCGAGGAACGCTGGGTCTAGCCCTGTGGGTATGATTGGTGATAACATCTGGGCTACTCTGCAATCGTATTACAAGTAGTCAAGCCCTATTCTTATTTATTTACTTTTTCTTTTCAGTCTGGCTTTCTTATTCCTACGGAGACGCTTCTCGTCTGGGGTTCTGTGTAATGGGTGTTCCTCCTGTCGAGGGTTGTCCGTGTAGATAGTCCAGTAGTTTTTAATCTGTCCTATGTAGTCGATAGCCGTGGACTCACGCTTTGCCCTACGAACCAAATTGTAAATCTTGCCTTCTATGCCGTTGCAGTTCCCGCAAAGCACCGCCCGTATCCTGCCGTTACCGTGGTCGTGGTCTAGACAGGCAATCGCTTGACCGAACTCTACTCCACACAGTCTGCACCTGTTCCCCTGTTCCTTAGCCAATTTGTCTCTCAGCACCGCAATCTCAGCCTGCTTTAATCTCATTTGTCGCCGTCATCCATAAACATCCCGACCACGAAAGACAGGGCATTTACTACGATAATTAAAGGGATTGCGACAAAGAAAAACATAAGGATAAGTTGCATAACAAACCCGCTAAAACAGGCTTGCTTTCTCTTGTCAAGTGTGTATTGTCTTGGGATGGAATACAAATCTGACCCCGAAAGACTCCCAACCAACCCAAGTAAGGGCAGACGGGTAGCATCTAAACTTGATAAGACTAAGAAGGAAAAAGTAAAAGAACTGTTAAAAGACGGAGTGGCTCTACGGGCTATTGAGCGAGAGACTGACATCCCACGCACAACCCTACGGGCAGTCCGCAATGAGATGGAAGATAACAAGGAGTTCGACCTAGGCACTTGGAAGAAGCAGACCGCTATGACATTCGCTAAGACTGTATCCAAGGGCGGGACTCGATTGCTGGAGGAGATAGATAACTTGCCAATAGGCCAGATGCCCCTCGCATTGGCTATTCTCAGTGATAAAATTATGGCCTTGCAGGATGCCCCTACGGTTGTGGTAGAGCACCGCCTACGGGTCAGCCACGATGACATCAACGCTATGCTCAAAGGGGACATCATTGACCTAAAAAATGTCACCCCGCCAGATACCCTACCGCCTGTTAAAAGTTAGGGCTTGACAAGTAATACCATTGGTTCTATTGGGTAGTTAATGACTCACAACTAACTCCTCAATAAAATGCTTTCTCACCGATTTAAAAACCTAGAAGTCCGCCACGAAGGAATGGACTTTCTCGCCAATGGAACGGCAGAATACATCATTGAAAATTATGACGAAGGCAATGAGGCAACCTTTGAGAAGTGTGAACTCTATGACCTCTTAGGCAAAGAGGGTTACATCACCAGCAAAGAAGTCCTAGGCATTATGGGAGAGGTCGTGCTGGAACAACTGAACCAGAACCCCTACCTTTGCAGGAACTTGGGGAATAAAATAGTTTAAAAAATAGTTTGACTTGATTTAAACCCTGCCTTTAATCATAACTGTATTACAAATAACCAATCAACCACAATGAAATCCTATCTAATTCACTTCATTCAAACTACTCACGATAAC
>CAUYTX010000138.1:0-4380 GCA_963575665.1 Gammaproteobacteria bacterium
TTATGTTTTCTTTTGATCTTACTAAAAAAACTCAAGTATTATGCTTACCCACATAATCGAAAAACGCTCTAGGAACGAATCGCACTTGTTTTAGCTATAAAGACCAAACCACTGCATACATGCGGATACTCACGAATCCAAAACGCTTGTAGCTCCTGCTATGTTTGTCTGGTGATCTGTTTCAAACCTATGACAATTCGCGGTATGCTTAGTAGTAAAATCTTTTCTTAGCAGAGACACATGATCGACCATGAAGGATACAGGCCTAATGTTGGAATCATTTTGAGCAACTCTGTAGGCGAAGTGTTGTGGGCACATCGCTCTGGCCAGCAGGCTTGGCAGTTCCCGCAGGGTGGCATTAAAAAAGACGAAACACCAGAAGCAGCCATGTTTCGGGAACTATCCGAAGAAATTGGACTACAACCAAGTGATGTAAAAATTAAAGGACGCACACGAAGTTGGCTTCGGTATCAACTTCCAGAAAAACACATAAGCCATCACACTCGTCGTGTTTGCATCGGGCAAAAACAAATCTGGTTTTTACTCGCGCTGATTAGTCCGGATAGCCGAGTGCGATTGGATACTTCCGAATGTCCCGAATTTGACCGTTGGCACTGGGTGGATTACTGGTTCCCAATCCGAGAGATTGTTGTTTTTAAGCGGCGTGTGTACGAACTAGCTTTAGAAGAGCTTGCAGAGTTTCGGTAGGGAACCCCCCACACCGCAGGTGTGGAGGGTTTTCCCTGTTAGGCCATAGCTTTCTTCAGGTTTTCGTCGAGCTTGTCGAGGAAGGCTTCGGTGCTCAGGTAGGCTTGATCTGGGCCTACTAGAGTAGCGAGGTCTTTGGTCATATACCCTTCTTCCACCGTTTCTACGCAAACGCGCTCCAAGGTCTCTGCAAACTTCGTAACCTCAGGAGTGTTGTCAAAGCGTCCGCGGTAAGACAGCCCTTGCGTCCAAGCAAAAATTGAAGCGATTGGATTGGTAGAGGTCTGTTTGCCCTGTTGGTGCATTCGGTAATGGCGAGTCACGGTACCATGTGCTGCCTCGGCTTCTACGGTTTTGCCGTCTGGAGTCAGGAGTACAGAGGTCATCAGACCCAATGAACCAAAACCTTGTGCTACGGTATCGGATTGCACGTCACCATCATAGTTCTTGCAAGCCCAAACAAAACCACCTTCCCACTTGAGGGCTGCGGCGACCATGTCGTCGATCAATCGGTGCTCGTAGGTCAATCCCGCGGCTGCGTAGCGGTCTTTGAACTCAGCATCGAATATCTCTTGGAACAAGTCTTTGAATCGACCGTCGTAAGCTTTTAAGATGGTGTTCTTAGTGGACAAATATAGTGGCCAGCCCAAATTCAATGCGTAGTTCATGCAAGAACGGGCAAAACCCCGAATAGAAGCATCCGTGTTGTACATGGCCATGGCAGGGCCACTGGCCTTGAAATGGAACACTTCATGTTCAATCGGCGTGCCTCCGTCATCTGGAACGAAACGAATGCTTAGGACACCTGCGCCAGGGGTCACAAAATCAGTGGCGCGATATTGGTCACCATGGGCATGACGGCCAATGACGATGGGCTTCTTCCAACCCGGTACCAATCTCGGAATGTTGTTGCAAATGATGGGCTGGCGGAAAACAGTCCCGCCGATGATGTTGCGAATGGTTCCGTTTGGAGACTTCCACATCTTCTTAAGGCTAAATTCTTTAACGCGTGCCTGATCCGGGGTAATGGTGGCACACTTCACCCCCACTCCGTGTTGTTTGATTGCGTTGGCTGCATCGATCGTGATTTGATCGTCCGTGCTATCTCGGGACTGAATCCCAAGGTCATAGTATTTCAAATCAATGTCTAGGTACGGCAGAATCAGCTTGTCTTTGATTAACTGCCAGATGATCCGAGTCATCTCATCGCCATCAATCTCGACGATGGGATTCACAACCTTGATTTTGTTCATGGTTTTGCCTAGTGAGAAATACTGGTTAAGCTGTTCGGGTTACCTTGAATTCTGCCATGGCACCGCCCAACTTGAGGACCGAAATATCTTTCGGCTCAAAAGCAGCTACCAAAGGAAGTTTTTCTCCGTTCACTTCTAGGAATAGATCTCCGTCTAGTTGGGAAACGTCAATAGACACGCGATCCCCCGCGTTTACTTTGTCGTAGTCTGAGAGATTTTTGAAGGTGAGGGGTACGATGCCAAAGTTGACGAGGTTGGCAACGTGGATACGTGCAAACTGTGCCACCACTACTGCTCGGATCCCCAACCAACGTGGGCAAAGGGCTGCGTGCTCACGAGAGCTGCCCTGACCGTAGTTTTCGCGTCCGACGAGGATTCCATGACCACCTGCATCTCGGTGAGCCACCGCACGTTTCGAGAACGTGGGGTCAACCTGATTGAAAGTGGCCTGCATTGCGTATTCCTTCACGTTAGAACGTAAAGGCAAATACACTCCAGCGGGTTGGATGTCATCTGTACTGATGTTGTCCCCCAACTTGAGGAGAACTTCCCCCGTTAAACGATCTGGTAATGCCTCAAAGTCTGGCAAGGCCATGATGTTGGGGCCACGGATAATCGTTACCTTCTCGGCTTCCTCTGGAGACAACGACAATGTAAATGAGGCAGTATCGTCGACTTGAGAGGTCGGGATAATTTCGACGTTACGATCCGGAAGGCTAATGACACCCGTTAAGGCACTCGCAGCAGCCACTAACGGGCTCACGAGGTGAACTTGGGCATCTGGGGTACCGGAACGTTTCGGGAAGTTTCGGTTGAAGGTGCGTAGGCTAATGCCCTTGCTCATCGGAGAACCACCTTGTCCGATGCAAGCACCACATCCATTTTCCATAACCCTCACTCCAGAACGCCAGAGCGAGGTCATATAGCTAGCATTGGCCAGTTGGATGGCAACAGCGCGAGAACCGGGATAGAGCAACGTGTCTACTGCTACCCGTCGGCCCTTCAAGAGTTCTGCAAAACTGGCAATGTTTTCGAAAGAGCTGTTGGTACAACTGCCCACACACACTTGGTGAATCTGTGTTCCAACATGAGCGGAAACCTTCTCTACGTTGCCCGGAGAGGGATAAAGTGCAATCAAGGGTTCCAGAGCTGAAAGATCAATCTCGGTTTCACTGGCGTACTGGGCACCTTCGTCCGCAGAGAGTGCCACATAGTCTTTACTGCGACCCCTGCTCTCTAGGTACTCACGGGTTCGCTCGTCACTCGGGAAAATTGAGGTCGAGGCACCCATTTCGGCACCCATGTTGGTGATGGTGGCGCGTTCGGGAACACTGAGTGAGGCTACACCGGGGCCGGCATATTCAAATATTTTATTTTTGCCCCCTTTGACCCCGAAGATGGAAAGCATCTTGAGGATCACATCCATGGCCATGACCCCATTCGGCAAGCTGCCTGTAAGGTTAATTTTGACCACCTGTGGCATAGGCAACTGGTATTCCCCAGTGGCCATGGCCAAAGCGATGTCATAGCCTCCTGCGCCGAAATAGAGGGCTCCCATGCCGCCTGCGTTGACAGTGTGACTATCCGCACCCAGTCCAGTCATGCCCGGGGAGACAAAATTTTCAATGTTTAGAAAATGACAAATCCCAGTGCCGTGAGGGGAAAAGACAATCCCTAACTTTTGGGAGACAGTCCGTAGGTATTCGTGATCGTCTGGGTTCCGAAAACCAGACTGCATCATGCTGTGGTCAACAAAATTGACCGACAGAGGTTTTACGCGTTTGACCCCCATGGCTTCCAACTGGAGCATGGCCATGGTACCAGTGGCATCTTGGGTGAAAGCCTCGTCGATCCGAATGCTGACGACTTGACCTGCTGGAAGCGGGTCACCGTCTCCTGCCAAGTGGGCCGCAAATATCTTCTCAGTTAAGTTCAACGGCTTACTCATAGACTCCTCGCAAGGAAACCCCCAACTGAAGTCTGGGGTAGGAAAGGCGCACGGGAACTTCGTTCATAAGAAATTTTACCGAAGCTCATAAAATAATGTTATATCTATCTATCCCATTGTGTCTAGTTCTTTTAGTAATATTTTTGAAAGAAGTGTGATAGAGTACGAGATATACTTCCAAGTTTCTTTGTAACTTTTTTTGAGAACTGGTGATTGTTAGGCGTTTGTGGTGAATGGTTTGACGTTACAAGGGTTTGACGTTACAAGCCGTCGTCGGGAGCTACACCCCTGCCGTACGCCCTGTTTCGGGATGATATGTTTTTTCCAGTCTTCCTCTTTTGACTTTCAGCTGTTGATTTGGCTTAGTTTGGCTTGTTTGGGTACTTTTTGGTTTGTCTTGGCACTAGTTTAGATTGGCTTGGTTGGTGTGCATCTGTCCTACTGCTAGGGGTCGCAGTAAAGACTATGTGG
>CAUYTX010000139.1:0-4337 GCA_963575665.1 Gammaproteobacteria bacterium
TTCAAGCATTGCTTGCGCAGTTAGGTGCAAAACCAGTTAACTAAACTTCTTGGGGGTTATGTCCTTTCACCCAAGAGATCGGCGTTGTGATGGTTCACTAGGCGGGAATGTATCGGGGGATACATCTATTGGGTTCGATTCCCAAAACGCTACGCAAGACTAACGAACAGGGGAACAATGCCATTTTATGAATTTACTTGCGATTGTGGCCATAAGGCTGAAGTGTTTTTTCAGATGGATGAAGAAAAGCGCATCATCTGCGAAGGTTGCAAGAAAAAGTTAATGCAACGCAAGTATTCACTTGGGGGCATTGTCCTCAAGGGTGAAGGATGGGGGAGTAAGTGATAACTGCAGTTTCATTGTTTGCAGGTGTAGGTGGCTTTGATTTAGCTTTAGAACGCGCTGGTGTGAAAGTAGTTGCATCAGTTGAATGGGATAAGAAAGCGCAGGAAGTGTTACGCCGTCACTTTCCTGACTCAACTATTTTCGGCGATATATCGGGGGTAACAGGTGAACAACTCATTGCAGCAGGATTTGAACCTAGAAACGGAATCATCACAGGCGGATTCCCCTGCCAAGATTTATCAGTGGCTGGAAAACGAGCAGGATTGGGTGGTTCTCGATCAGGATTATTCTGGGAAATCTGCCGCTTGCTTGACGAAACAAGAGCGCAAAATTTTATCCTCGAAAATGTCCCTGGTTTACTTTCCAGCAATCAAGGCGCAGATATGGCCGTTGTTCTTGAAGCGTTGGTTGAGCGCGGGTATCGTGTCGCATACAGGGTGCTTGATGCTCAACACTTCGGAGTTCCCCAAAGACGGCGTAGAGTGTTCATTGTCGGATGTCTTGGAGACACAGGGCCAGCACCTGAAGAAATACTTGCTATCGCCGAAGGCCGCGCAGGGTATCTTGCGCAGATCAAGCAGGGGAAAAGGTCAGCTACCTCACCAATTGCAAAAAGCGCTTGAAGATGTGGTGGGTCAAGAGCAGGAGAGCGCAAAGTGAATTTGATTATGAAACCTGGATTGCTGACGGGGTGGTGCCTACTTTGAACGATTTTGATAACAAAACAGAATCACGCGCAACGGCTTTGATTTTATTTGAGGCAACAAGGGTTGATGATGTGCGAATTCACGAAAAGGTAAGCGGAACTGTTCCAACTTATTGGGGAACGGGTGGGGCGCGTGTTCCTTATTGGAATACAAACCCGATTCGCCGATTGACACCAGTTGAATGTGAGCGCCTTCAAGGGTTTCCTGATAACTGGACAGATGGCCAAGCCGATTCAAACCGCTATAAGCAAATGGGCAACGCGGTAGCGGTGCCAGTTGTGCAGTGGATTATTAACCGAATGGTGGGGGCAATAAATGAAACTAATTAACGCAGATTGCATTGAGGCAATGAAGGCGATGCCTGATAACTCGGTGGATTCCATTGTCACCGATCCGCCGTATGAGTTGGGGTTTATGGGCAAAAGCTGGGATGCAAGTGGCATTGCATTTAATGTTGATGTATGGCGTGAGGCGTTGCGAGTGATTAAGCCTGGCGGCCATTTGATTGCGTTTAGTGGCAGTCGCACTTATCACCGCATGGCCGTTGCCATCGAGGATGCGGGCTTTGAAATCCGCGATCAGATAATGTGGGTGTATGGGTCAGGCTTTCCTAAGTCGCACAATGTCAGCAAGGGGATTGATAAGGCTGCTGGTTTTGACGGTGAAGTTATAGCAACCGAGAAGGTTGATATTGGTATGCAGGGCGGTTCAATGCACGCTGGTCGCGAAACAAATGTTGTTGAAAGAGATGTGCGTGAGTTATCAGATGCCGCGCAGCAATGGGATGGCTGGGGTACTGCACTCAAGCCTGCCCACGAACCAATGGTGTTAGCTCGCAAACCTCTCATTGGCACCGTTGCCAACAATGTGCTGACACACGGCACTGGCGGGTTGAACATTGATGGGTCACGGGTTGTTGCAGAGGGTGAAAACTTTGACAATTTGAAATCGCGCCCAATTGGAAAACTTAACACGCGCCGAAATGATGAGACAGATGAGGAATTTGATGTTCGAGTCAATGAATCACCTGAACAATTGGCAGCACTTGCCAAGTTAAAAGAATTAGGCCGCTGGCCAGCCAATTTCATTCACGATGGCAGCGATGAGGTTGTGGGGTTGTTTCCTGATACGGGAAAAGGAAACTTTCCAATGAAACAAAATACTGTGTCAGGATTTATGGCAAGTCAAGGAAAAGATTTGTCTGCTGCTCGTTCTTTAGGTGACAGTGGCAGCGCCGCCCGATTCTTTTACTGCGCCAAAGCATCAAAGCGTGACAGGAACGAAGGCCTTGATGGGTTTGAACTCAAGAAAAATTCTAAAATGTATCGAACTGCAAACAATACAAGCGACACAATTTCAAAGGGGTTTGAAAGATTTGATACCGCGCCTCAATCTAACAATCACCCAACAGTAAAGCCAACCGCACTAATGCAATACCTTGTTCGCCTAGTGACACCGCCAAACGGCGTTGTGCTTGACCCATTTATGGGTTCAGGTTCAACTGGCAAGGCGTGTGTTTATGAAGGTTTTGATTTCATTGGAATAGATCAATCGGCAGAGTATGTGGCAATTGCACAAGCACGCATTGATTTTGCATTGGCAGATAATGATGACAAGTTGCCATTGTGAAAGAAGAACTTGAAGGTTTAATAGCTCGCGCATTGTGGGAAGGTTACGAATACACACTGCCAGTATCACCTGCAACGATGGCAAAGGCCGTTGTTTCGTACTTAGATGAAAAAGGATATTTTACAGGGGGAACACAATGAGTAATCTGTTACCAATCGCGCTGCGGTTCCTTGCACAAGGCATCTCAGTTGTTCCAACTGCCAATGATGGTTCTAAACGACCTGCATTTGCTTGGCAAGGATTCCAAGAGCATCTGCCCATTGCTGATGAACTGTTAATGTGGTTCAAAGATGGCGTTGATGGCATTGGAGTTATTACTGGCAAGGTATCAGGCAACTTAGAGATGCTAGAACTTGAAGGCCGAGCAGTAGCCGAAAAGATGCACCTTGAGATTGCAGAAATTGCTAACAATTCAGGGCTTGGCGATTTGTGGCAACGCCTCAATCAAGGCTATGTGGAACTGACACCATCAGGCGGGCTTCATTGGCTCTATCGTGTGTCAGATGGCACCTTGCCAGGGAACACAAAACTTGCCCGTAAGCCTGGCGAAAACGGCGGTGTGGATGTATGGGCCGAAACGCGAAGCGAAGGCGGTTTTACAATCACGGCGCCCAGTGGCGGTGCCACCCATCCTTCGGGCGGTGCTTGGACACTTATAGGTGGCTCAATTGAAACCATCCCAACAATTACGATGCTTGAGAGATCAGCACTGCACGCAATCTTTGCAATGTTTGATGAGATGCCTAAAGCTGAAAATTTGCAACAAGAAGTAGTTGCCAAACACGATGGAATTCTCACCCCAGGAGACGATTACAACGCCCGCACAACTTGGGAAGAACTATTGCAACCTTTGGGCTGGACCGTTGTTTATCGCAAGGGTGAATCAACCGTGTGGCGCAGACCAGGTAAAACTGAAGGCATCAGTGCCACCACCAACTTCAATGGTAACGATAAGTTCTATGTGTTCTCAACATCAACGATTTTCGATGCTGAAACCTCATATTCCAAGTTTGCGTTTTATGCCACAACCAAACACGGTGGAGATTTCAAGGCAGCAGCCAACAATTTGCGAAATCTCGGCTACGGGGCGCAAACGCTCAATTCTTTTGATTCAAGCAATGCACTGATGCCTACAAACACATTACAAGCACCACCACAAGCCACACAAGCCGATTTAAGCGGTGATGAATCCAGTTGGAAGCCTGTAGAGCTAAAAGATTACTTTGATGGCCTATTTCAAGCACCTATTGCAACCTTACTGAAGCGTTCAGATGGTCACGGCCTTATTTATGAAGGTCGAGTTCACTCAATTTATGGTGAATCCGAATCGGGTAAGTCGTGGATTGCTCAAATTGCAACTGCCGAGTGCCTGAAAAATGATAAAAAAGTCATTTACATAGATTTTGAATCAGATGCCATTGACATTGTGGCTGCGAGTGAGATAGGCGTGAAAGATTGCCTCATCAACTTCTTCGATTGTTTCGGTATCCATATCCATCCATAAATGAGTAAAGCCCAACCAATTGGCTGGGCGGTGTAATTAGATAGCAATACCTGTTAACGAAAGTGTAGCAAGAGATTCTGAACTTTTCTGTCAAGTTTTATCTACTGGCAATGACACCAGCCAAGTCATACAAACTGCCACGGCGTTCAATG
>CAUYTX010000140.1:0-4332 GCA_963575665.1 Gammaproteobacteria bacterium
CGCGACAATAGCATCAGTCTTCTGTTCAATGTGAAACTCAACAAGCTGTCGCAGTGACTTGTAGTCTACTGCACCCTCAGGGGACATGGGAGTTACGATGGCGACTATACTGCCCTGAAACATGGTTTTTATCCCTCTCCTAGGGTGCAAGTTATCAAAACCTAGGCACTGAGTGCAGCCAATGCCGCGAGATAATTCGGTTCTTGGCCAATTTCTGGAACCAGTTCTGTGTAGAGTACTTGGTTTTCGGCATTAAGAACCACCACGGCTCGTCCACTAATGCCAGCCAGCGGGCCATCCACGATCAATACCCCATAGTCTTGGGCAAATTTTCGATCCCGCATCATGGAAAGGGTAACCACGTTTTGGATACCCGCTCCAGTGCAAAAACGACCCGCAGCAAAAGGCAAGTCTGCAGAGACCACAAGAATGGCAGTATCCGGGTGTTTTTCTGCGTGGTCATTAAAATACTTTGTAGAAAGGGCACAAATGCCAGTATCTAGGCTTGGAACAATGTTCAGTAATTTCTTCTTTCCGGCAAAGTGGGCAAGAGAAACTTCACTAAGGTCCGTCTTTACTAGGGAAAAATCTGGTGCTTTTGTGCCAAGTGCGGGCAAATCGCCATTGGTATGAATCGGATTTCCCTTGAGGGTGACCGTTGCCATGATTTACTCCACAGTAGATGGCATGCGTTTTGAGCATGCAGGGGTTTGTTTTGAAAGAATGCGTTGTAAGTGTTTGAAATACGTTTCTATATCTTCGGAAGTACGTTGTTCAGTGGCGCAAACGAGAATAGCCTCACCGAGTTCCGGGTAATCACGACCCAAAGGGTAGCCCGCGACTAAGTTCTGCGCTGCGAGGGCGCGTACTATTTCTTGCACCGGAGCAGGAAATCTTAAAACTGTTTCATGAAACTGAGGTCGGTCAAAGAGTTTAGTAATTCCTTCAATAGAGGTGAGGCGTTCTGCTAACTTTTTCGTGTTGGCATGACAGGCCAATGCAACTCTTTCTAATCCCAAAGGACCGAGAAGGGAAAGGTGAATCGTAGCTGCTGCCATCATCAAACCCTGATTAGTGCAGATGTTAGACGTGGCCTTAGATCTTCGAATGTGTTGTTCTCGTGCTTGCAAGGTCAAGGTAAATCCGGGCTTCCCTTCCAAATCAACAGTCTTCCCAACGATCCTCCCCGGTAACTGTCGAACCAAACTAGAACGACACGTCATGAAACCAAAATAGGGGCCCCCAGAAGACAAAGGTGCACCGAGGGGCTGCCCTTCTCCGCAAGCAATGTCTACTCCCTGAGTTCCCCACTGCCCGGGGGGTTTGAGCAAAGCCAAAGCAACAGGATTGACGAGAGCAATCACCCGAGCACCGTGACCATGTGCCCAATCCGTTAAAACGTCGACTTCTTCTAACACGCCAAAGAAGTTTGGTTGTGGAATGATTAAAGCAGTGAAAGGTTCTGGCGCGCTCGGCAATGTGCCAATATCGATGTGACCACCTTGACGGTCATAGTCAAGTTCTTCGAGCAAGATGCCTTGTGGGGATACAAGAGTTTGTACAACACGACGATAGACTGGATGTACCGTGCGAGGTATTAAGATTCTCGCTACGCCTGTCTTTTTTTTGTTGAGAGAACCGATGCGCACTGCCATGAGCACTGCTTCAGCCAATGCCGAAGCACCGTCATAGAGAGACGCATTTGAAACATCCATGCCCGTCAACAAGGTCATCATGGACTGGTACTCATAGATGACCTGCAGAGTACCTTGACTCGCCTCGGCCTGATATGGCGTGTAGGCACTGTAAAATTCGCCACGGCTCAAAAGTTGCCACACCGCAGCCGGAATGTGATGATCGTAGGCCCCTGCACCTGCAAAACAGAGAGGGGTACCATCTTGAGAGGCTCTCTCCTGCATGAGCCTCAACATTTCTCGTTCGGAAATTCCTGGCAAAATTTTTGGAAGTCCACGAGACATCAATTCAGGAGGAATCTCGTCAAACAAATCCGAAATTTCTGGAACACCGATCGTGTCGAGCATTTCCCGAACATCGTCTGGCGTGTGTGGAATAAAAGGCATGTGTGTCTAGTTCTGGTTTGGAAGAATGACTAATTGGAGTGTGGGATCTCTTTCTGTCATTCTTAAAAAAATAATCTGTAGCAAATTTTTTAGATCTTGTACGGAAGCCATGGCCAACCGCAAGAGAGCTGCATTTTTTTCGGCATTATCCGGATAAACATGCGAAAAGCGATTTCGGATTTCGCGCAAAATATGCCACTGTTCAACACTCTCAATGAATCCAAGTTTTTCTAACCGATTTAACTTGTCAATCATTGGACGGCCAACATAAGGCTCTTCTAAGTACTCTAAAATACTAGAAAACAAACGCACTCCAACTGCGTCCTGCAATTTAGAAAACCGAAAAACAAACTGATCTAACGTGCGAATTTCTTCGTCAGAAAGTATCGCGTACCGTTCTTTGGTCAGCGTTCCTATCTTCTGCAAATCAGCCAAAGCACAAGACAAGTGGTAAATATGTTTTACGCATTCGCGCCAACTGTCTTCTAGTTTTGACTTGACTAATTCCCTCACAAGGGGACACCTGTTTTCCTAGCCTCAGCTAAAACAGCAGAGTTAGGGCTACTGTTTGGAGAATCCACTAACAAATCGATCTTCTGATCCCCCAATTCCCTTTTCACAGTAGCCAAAAAAGCTACTTCTGCTTGGACAATCCGAAATGTATCCTGCAAATCAGTTTCCACGAGTAGATCTATATCTCCACCACGCTTTTCGTCGTTTACTCGGGAACCGAAAAGCCAAATACGCGCCCCATTTCCAAAAGTTTTTAAGAGCGCGCCAAGGATTACCTCTCGTTGACCTGCAGTCAGGCGCATTGAGTATTACTAATCTTCCGCAATCAGTGTCGCATAGGCAGAAGCATTAAGAAGTTCATCCCACTCTGTTGGATTGATGAGCTGAATACGAAAAATCCAACCTGCCCCCAGGGGATCCTCATTGATTTTCTCCGGCGCGGTGTTCAGGGTTTCGTTGACCGCCACAACTTCACCAGTTAGGGGCGCATACAGGTCAGAAGCCGCTTTGACCGACTCCACAACACCGCACGTTTCTCCAATGGAAAAAATCTCTTCTGGTTCGGGTAATTCAATAAAAATGATATCCCCGAGTAGGTCTTGGGCGTGCTCTGTGATCCCAATCGTTACTTCACCATTGTGTTCTAAGCGTGCCCATTCGTGAGTTTGGGTGTATCGGTATTCTTGGCTATTAGACATATTTTTAGACTTCTAAGTAATTTTGGGAGTTCCGAACCGGACGAAGGGAGGTTTTACCACACGAGCGGGTAACCAATGACCATGAATTTCAACTTCACACTCTCCGTTGGTACCTACAGGCACGCGGGCAAAAGCAATGGAACATTCTAACACCGGAGAGAATCCGCCACTGGTAATAACACCTTCTCCAATATTTGGGACTCGAATAGACTGACCATGGCGCATGACACCGCGTGTTTGCAAGACTAGCCCAACACGTTTTTGCGCTAGACCTTGTTCGATCTGTGCTAACAACGCAGCCCTTCCGACAAAGTTGCGATCAGGAGGGGAGAAGGCAACAGTCCAAGCCAGACCGGATTCTAGCGGAGTACTCTCTTCATCCATATCATTTCCGTAGAGGTTCATGCCTGCTTCAAGTCGCAGCGTGTCCCTAGCCCCTAGACCGCAAGGGAGCACCTTTTCGGAGAGAAGGTGTTGCCAAAATATTGCAGCTGCCTCCACGGGCAACATAATCTCAAATCCGTCTTCTCCTGTGTACCCAGTACGCGCAACAAACCAACCTTGCGTCCCCGCTACCCCTTGAAAGAAATCTAAATTAGATGTTGGAGAAACCAGCTCGCTAGGTAAGCAAGTGGAAGCTCGGACTCTAGCCTCTGGGCCTTGCACTGCTATCATTGCTAAATCGGTTCGAGATTGTACTGTTACTTCGTATCTAAGAGCATGGGATTGGATCCAAGCTAAGTCCTTTTCTCGAGTGGAAGCATTAACTACCAGACGAAACCAATCTTCAGATATAAAGTAGACAATAAGATCATCTAGTACAAACCCATTCGCATTTAGAAGGCAGGAATACAATGCTTTGCCTGGAACAGTCAAACGCGCTACATCGTTAGCCAATAACCAACGCAAAAACTCTCTCGTACGCGAACCACGAAGATCTACCACAGCCATGTGGGACACGTCGAACATTCCGGCATTCGTGCGAACTTGTCGATGTTCGATTAACTGTGATCCGTAGTGCAGCGGCATCTGCCAACCCG
>CAUYTX010000141.1:0-4306 GCA_963575665.1 Gammaproteobacteria bacterium
TGGTAGTGTTGACCGGGTGATGATGTTGAACATCATTGAGCATCTGGATGATCCTATCAAGGTTCTTGAGGAGGTCTACAGGATTCTTCGGCCTGGCGGAGTCTGTCATATTGAGACAGTGTATTGGAACCATAAGCATACCTGGAGTGACCCGCAGCATAAGCATGCGTTCACAGAGCACTCTTGGGAGTTCTTCACTGGGAAACGGAAGTCGTATTACATGAAATATGCTTTTGAATTGGCTAGTTTCGAGTGGCAGTATGATTATCATCTGAAGTTTATTCCGAAAGGCTTAAAACGGTTCTTTGGTATCTTTTTTTGTAATGTTATTGCTGGTATGGTGGTGGAGTTACGAAAGCCATGAGATATTTATTTATCTGTGAAATATGTGGAAAGGAATTTCTAAAGCATATATGTCCATCGACTATAGTTAGCAAACATAATTTTTTTTCTCATTTCTGTAAAGGTAATTGGCAAAAAGAAGGATTAAGATGAAAAAACAATCCATTTTTCAATAAAAAGCATACCGAAAAAACAAAGGAGATAATACGTATTAAAAGTTCGCATCCATCGAAAAGAAAAGGAATACCGCAACCAAAAACGGCTGGTGATAAAAATCCTGCTAAACGTCCAGAAGTGCGAGCATTGATAAGTAAACGAGTTAAAGAGACTCATTGGGATTGTTCTGGTTCAAAGAATCCGTTATATGGTATGAGACGGTTTGGGAAAGACAACCCGGCATATATTCATGGTGAATCTTGTAGAAAATATCCATTTACATTTAGTAAAGAATTAAAATCAAATGTATTTAAACGAGATGAATATGTTTGTCAAAGGTGTAAGAAATATCCTTGTAATGATTTGACGGTTCATCATATAGATTACAACAAAGAAAATAATTTAAAAAATAATCTTATAACATTATGTAGACGATGCAATTGCCAGGTCAATGCTAACAGAGAATATTGGACAAAGTATTTTCAATTTTTAATGGAGGTGATATGATCGATAAAAAAGCATTTGTGACGGGAATCACTGGTCAATGATATATTGGAGTTCCGGTGTGTTTTTATTCCCACACAGAGTAAAAACACCGGGGTGCTCTGAATATCAGCCAAAAGATGGTTCCTATCTCGCTGAACTATTGTTAAGCAAGGGATATGAGGTTTATGGATTGATACGACGTACTTCTCATTTCAATAGGGATAACATCGATCATATCAAAAGCAAGGATTTCCATCTGTATTATGGTGACCTTGAGGATACCAGTAGTTTGTGTCATCTGATGAAGGATATCAGACCGGATGAGGTGTATCATCTAGCGAGCATGTCTCATGTGCAGATCAGTAATGACATCCCGGAGTATACTTTTGATACGAATGCGCAGGGGACAGTACGTCTCTTGGAGGCGATTCGGTTGGCGGATATTAATCCTTGTGTGTATAATGCTGCGACCTCTGAGTTGTTCGGAGGGAGCAATGGTTTTTTGAATGAGGAATCTGTGATGCATCCGAAGTCTCCTTATGCTATCAGCAAACTGTATAGTTATTGGATGATGCGGTATTATCGTGATGCATATGGGTTGTATACTTGGAATGGTATTTTGTTTAATCATGAGTCTTCGAGGCGTGGTGAGAATTTCATCACCCGTAAGATAACTTTGAGTCTCGCCAGGATTCTTGCTGGGAAGCAGAGTTTTCTTGAGGTGGGTAATACTGAGGCGAAGCGTGATTGGGGGTATGCCCCGGATTATGTGGAGGCGATGTGGATGATGCTGCAATCTAGTAAGCCGGATGATTATGTGGTGGCGACAGGTGAGACTCATTCTGTGCAGGAGTTCATTGACCGGGCTTGTGGGCTTGCGGGTTTGGACCCTGGTAAGATCGTGCGGGTGAATCCTTGTTATGTTCGTCCTATGGATGTGGATTGTCTCTGTGGTGATGCAAGCAAGGCTCGAAGGGTGTTGTTCTGGGAGCCGACAGTAAAGTTTGATGAGTTGGTAAGGATTATGTTGAAGGCGGATATGCAGAGGTTGAAACAATGAAGATAGAGCGCATCCATCATTGTCGTATCTGTGGGAACCCGCAGTTGAAGAAAGTCGTTGACCTCGGGGAGCAGGCATTATCAGGAAGGTTCCCGAAAGTGGGGACTCCTGATCCGTTGGTCGCCCCGTTAGAGCTGGTTCAATGTACCGGGAAGGATTCTTGTGGTCTTGTCCAGCTTGCTCATACTGTCCCGTTGGAGATGATGTATGGCCCTAGCTACGGGTATCTCTCCGGGTTGAACCCGTCTATGAAACGGCATCTTGAGGAGATAGCATCTGAGGCAGAACATCTGGTGAAACTTGAGAAGGGTGATGTGGTCATCGACATCGGCTGTAACGATGGGACACTTCTGAATGCGTATACGTCAGAGGGTTTGAACCGTGTAGGATTTGATGCTCCTCATTATCTGAAGTATTTTGATGGGACGGATATCAAGTTCATCCCTGAGTTCTTCCGTGAATATGGGGTGAAGGCGAAGGTCATCACCAGTATCGCGATGTTCTATGACCTCCCGGACCCTAATCTGTTTGTACAATCGATAAAGAACACTCTTGCCCCAGATGGAGTCTGGATCCTTGAACAGTCGTATCTTCCGAGTATGCTTGCTCAGAATGCTTTTGATACAGTCTGTCATGAGCATCTGGAGTATTACAGCATCCCTCAGATCATCTGGTTGTGTGAGCGGAATGGGTTGCAGGTCTGCCATTGGGATTTCAATGATGTGAACGGCGGTAGTTTTGTTGTATATGTGCGTCATCAGGAGGTCTTTGATTTCAAAGGTTTTGTCGACCGTGTGCATATCATCAAAGAGAAGCTCACTGGTTTTTTGTTGACGGAGAAAGGCCGAGGGAAGACGATCCATCTCTATGGTGCTTCTACGAAATGTAATGTGTTGTTGCAGGCGTTCAGGATTGATTATCGGATTGTGTCGTATGCTGCGGAGCGGAATCCTAGTAAGTATGGGTGTTGGACCCCTGGGACGCATATCCCTATCATGAGCGAAGACTTTTCTAGGGCTTGTCATCCGGATTATTATCTGGTGGGTCCTTGGCATTTCCGTGATGTTTTCATTGAGCAGATGCAGGAGTATCTTAGGGGTGGTGGGAAGCTGGTGTTTCCTCTTCCGTATCCTGAGGTGGTCAGCATGGAGGGTGGTCGGGTTGTTTCAAGATTGTTATAAGGAGTATTCTGGCGTTTGTGTTGATTTTATCTGTCTGACGTTGAACGCGGAGGCTCATCTTGCGGAGACGTTGGATGCCTGGTATGGTGATGCCCCTGTCCGCAGGTTATTGGTCATTGATGGTGGCAGTAAGGATGATACGATGAAGATTCTTGGTGATTATCCCAGGGTGTCTGTCTGGGTGTATCCTGGGATGACCACTGGGAAAGCTTGGGAACTATTGAAAAATAAAGTGGAGACTCCGTTTTTTATCTGGGTGGATGTCGGGAAGATCCCGAAGAAAGGCTGGTTTGATGAGATGATGCATCAGATGGAGCTGGATAAAGGTGATATCTTGGGTAGTGTTCGTTTTAACTATAAGGATGGTCGGTTGGAGGAGGACCCTATCATCAGGAATCCTCAAGAAAGGCTTTTAGGAGGACCGTGGCTTGTTTGGAAGGAGGGGGTGAGGTCTTACCATGTCGATGATGATTATGCGCAGAGGAACATCGATATCATCATTCGTCGGCAGCTTGAGGAGTCAGGTGGGAACTATCATCTGGTGACAACCACTTCTCATATCTGTTATCTTCCAACCCCTGTGACAGATAAGGAAGAACTGAGGAGACGTCATATCCAGTGTGCAAAAGGCATTGTGAAATATATCACTCCTAGTTACGCGCAGGAGCATGCCTCTTATCTGTTGAATGATCATTGGATGTTGATGATGAACATGCTTGACTGGGATTGGATAAAAGAGACGAACCCAGTATGGCTTCCGGTGTTGAAAGAATGGAGGATACGAAGATTGCTGATAGCGAAAGCTGCACGTATCCTATATGGTTTTTATATGAGGTTACGATGAAGAAATATCTGTATGATCAGAAGAACAAGCTGTTGATGCCATTTCAATGGATGAAGAAACATGGTGTCTTCCAATATAAAGGAGAGGACCTGAGATATTATATCCACTGGTATAACCATACTTGGGGTAACAGCCGGAAGATAGAGCTTCCTATCTTTTTTAAGCTACGGAAGGAACATGATGAGAAACGGATTCTTGAAGTAGGAAATGTCATGAACCATTATAAGATAAACCCGT
>CAUYTX010000142.1:0-4282 GCA_963575665.1 Gammaproteobacteria bacterium
AATATTTTAAAAAATTAGACGTATATCTGGAAGTTGATTTAGATAATAATAAAATTGGTGTGTGGAGAAACGGTGTGGTAACCGCAATACCAATTTACATTGGATACACCACATATTCTCGCAAAAAAATAATAGGGTTAAAAAACGCTATAAATTCTAAATAAATTTGTTTATGATAGAATGGGAATAGAAGTTAATAGTAGCAGAAGTTTGTTCGGATTTTTATTTGGGTGAAAATCATACTTTTATTTAAGCATGTGTTATTTACGATTTAAACTTTATGATAAAAATGTATGAGCAAACAATCATTTCTTGAAAAATATATGAATTATTGGGATAAAAATTGGAGAAAATATTATGAAATTAGAAGATGTTAAAAAAGACAAGGTTGGCTGAATACATTGATCAGATAGTTAAAGACTATGATGATGGTGTTGCTAACAGGGATGAATTGAAAATAAATATCGGCAAATTGATTATCTATTGCTGTAATTTTATGAAAAATGCTTAAAACCAACTGGTCACTGTTTGTGACCGGATTTATACAAGTGTTGCTGGTAAGCATGAATACGTGGCAAATATCTCATGAAAGATTTGGGTATTGCCGTGGTGGGATTTATGATAAGCTATTCATGGTCGTTCAATGTAATGAATATTGCATTTGGTAATCATGCCGATAGACTTATATATTCTGAAAAGTGGAGCGGGTACGATGTGGTGTGATATTAATTAAATTTATATACAGATGATAGAAAACTGAAAAGCGTCAAAAACCATTATTTGACTTTAGTGGTTGCAGAATAGGGGATAAAATAGCTGCCTGCTATCTCCTACAATATCTTACGCATGTGGGCAAGACAAAACGAATAAGCATTGTGATTTTAAAGCCGATGATCCAGATTCATTTCCGTATGGAAATACTTCCCGATATTTGCCGTAATTATTACAAGCATCGGGGTAAGGTTAAGACAGGTGATTATTCCATTATTGACTTTGGCAATTTATGGATTTCGGCACCATCATTGCTTTTAGATCAAGATAACCACAGTGTACCATCATTAAAAGATGTGGAAAGTCAACCTAACGGATATTTGCCGTTCATGAGCAATGTGCTAAAAGCAAGGAATTTGTAACCATACACTGCCTCACGGACGCTCCTACAACACAGCCAGAACATGAAGGAAGAACAAATCGTGAACTGTGTGGTTTGCTTGAAAAGCAGATATTCCATTTAGGTGATACCTAATGATAAATCCTTGTGCGAGATTATTGATAATTTGTTAGCTAAATCAATACTGTGCATAAGCGGGGATACATCGATGTCTCAATCGCAGCGCTTTAGATAAAGACATAGTGGCGATATATCCTGACGACAAAAATGACATTATGACCTATGAACCACTGCGTCAACAATAAATGCCAGTCATCAATGGTGCTCTGATCCATTGTCACACAAATATAAAAGTTTGTAATGCAAAATAACGAGTTCAGTATACCGGAAGTATTTGAACATATAAAACAAAAGTATACGGAACTGAGAAAAATTTGTAATTGTCAAATTTTATTCATATCTTGCAATTGCTTATTAAACACATCGTATTTTTAAAAGTATATAAATTCAATAGATTGGGAGTGGTAAATTATGAATACAATATTTGTTGATATTGAGACATTTGCGGGTGAAAAACCGAACATAGATGATTTGAAGATTCCGTAGTATGAGTAAGCCCGAAACAATAGCTAAATGGAAAGAAACAGCAGGGACGAGGCGTGGAGATCACAGGCATTATGTATTGCAATGTCAAGTGGTGTGTATCGGATATGCCATTGATAATGACGAGGTATGCACTATGGTTAGTGTAGACGAACATAGATTGATGGAGGAGTTTATAAAAAAATTGTCAAGGAAATACTGCAAAGAATTGATACGTTGCGTTGGGTTGCCCATAATGGACTTACCTTTGATTACCCTATTATGTGGCACAGACTACGTAAATATGGGCTTGATGACATTATGCACCGATGGAAGCCAAAATCAACTTGTTGACACCATGAAGCTGGCTGATATTCAGACTATAAATCCATGCTATCACTCAAAAAACTTGCCAAATTTTATGGCATAGATGTGGCAATGATAGCGGCAAAGATGTACATGATTTGTTTTTAGCCGGAAAGATGGATGAAATAGCCGATCATTGCAAAAAAGATGTCGATAAACTACGCAAGCTGTATAATATATTAAAATAGCATGGTAACAATAGGCGACATGGTAATAGACCATGATTTAAACAAGATGTTTAAAATATTACACATAAAAGATAATATTGCTTATGGCTTTAATATTGTGAATAATGATGTTTATATACAGGAACACATCAATAATTTAATACCCCTAAATAAAGGTCAAAAAGTAATAAAATATCTTATTAATGCTGACACAAATAAGTGGATATTAACAAAACATCTTGTTGGCAAACGTGATGCGGAAATAGCTAAATTTGAGTATATCATCGATCGGCAAGAATTAAAAGAGCAACCAAATAACTCAAATACTTAGTAAATGGGTGTATTATAATGATATCACCCATTTTTATTTACCTACATTTTTCTGAATAACATCAATCAAGCCGCCTCTGTTCTGATCATTAAGATAAGCATCTTCAAACTTAACAATGGTAGCAGCATAAGGTGTGATCTTGAATAAATCTCTTTTGATTTTAGATTCGCCCACATGCAATCCGGTGGTATATTCATCATCACCACCACTGACCATATTAGCTACATCCAAAAACACCCTACCCACATTGGTATACATTCTTACCATAGGTACAGCATTCTGGCTCATGTTGCTCCAAAAAGATGGATTTGCCATGAACGTCACGTCCTGTTCCATCATAGTTAATCTATTAATCCAGAAAGTACATATAGCCTTAGTCTTATCATCATCATCTCCGGCAGCTATTCCAGCTCTCAACATAAACAACATGGCATTCACCGCAATCAACCACATGATTTCATTGAGATTCTTTCTCATGTTAGCGGCATCAATATCACTCAATCCTTCTATCTTGTCAAACGTGGTTTTCTGCCACATCATCTTTCTGGCCAATTGTTTTCCCACTTCCACTAAAGCTAATCCATAGCTGGCTGGACTGTCCCCAAAAGATTTGACAAAATCCCCATAACTTCTCCACCTACCCTTAAATGCAGCACCGTTTTGTTTCATCATATAATCATAGTGCTCACGCCCCATCCTTCTGGTCATAGCCATCGGAACCCACCTTTTAAATGTCATAATCATCTGCATCCATAGGTGCTTGTCATACATTAATGGTTTCTTATAATCACCATGTATATAAACAATCAGCTTGTCGCATTTCTGGGCAAAATCAGCAACATTCACATCTTTGGCATTACCCTCTTTGTCGAATTTATTCCATAAACCATCATGTCTCAGTGTGGCCATTACCGTGGCCGTCTGATTCATAAATTCCACACTTTGTGTTAGTGCATAAGGACTGGCATATTTATCCAATAATTCTTGCCATTTCTTTAGTCCAGCCCTGCCAGATGGTGTCAACTCGTCCCTGCGTGTCTCAAATACACACAGTTTTTTCATTATGTTAACCACCTTTTTGGCATCCGATGACCATGGGTTGATCTGTGTATTCATCATCTTGGTATATGCCCATCGCATATCAGCACCACTAAAATACATGCCACCAACAGCCTCGGTAAAGTTATCAAACAATCCCTGTCCAAAGTTACTAATAGCCGTAAGTGGGTTAATAGCAAACGTGGTCATGTGAAACAGTGTCATGGGTTTTCTGATGATCTTTTCAGAAATAGCATAGCTACCCAAAGCATCAATCTTCTGTAACCAATAACCCTTCTTTTCAGCAAATTCATCTTTAGTCAATTTGCCATCATCAAACTGTTTTGTCAGTCCATCAATAAACCCATTATAGCTTTTTATCTTGGCCTTTTCTTCTGCCGAATAGAACTTCTTATTTACAGCCCTGGTTTCCTTTTTTGTGGGATAACCATACCATATCCTGTAATTATAATCCACCTGTTCCCTCAGATTCTTGAGATTAGAGTCTTTGGTTTTAATCCTGCCAAATCTATTTGTCTTAGTGGTATCCGACATATTAACATCGGTTTCTGAAATCAGATCGTCAAAAACATTTTTCAACGCTCTCAACATTGGCTCAATGGATGACTTATGTTTATAGGTGGTAGATGCCATGTTCAGCATTAGCAATGATGCCTCAATGTCAAA
>CAUYTX010000143.1:0-4269 GCA_963575665.1 Gammaproteobacteria bacterium
CTTCTTCCTATCATGTTCTTGATCTTTGTAACCATTCTACCATAGCTTTGCTATACCTTTACAAGATTGTTAAATCGATTAGAGCCAGATACAGAAGATTTACGAAAGAGGTTAAATTTCAAATAAACAGAAATTGACGTCCTCTTCTATTTATTTTCTTGTGTAGTTGCTACACATTTTGCGATCAAAATCTTCTGTGTTCCAGCATCCGGAACAACAAAGAATAGGGTACCGTCAAATTTGTTGACAGGTTGTCCAGTCACAATTGTGCCGCTTACTGATCCAACCACTGAGTAACAATTAGCACTTACTAGATCCGAAACTAAATGTCTGGAATTCGCTGCAATCGTCGTCGGAACAGTGTAACTAACGTTAGTTCTTAAAACAGAATTTTTGCTTGCAGACACAAAACAAAATGATGCAGTGCAACCACCGATGGAACCAGGAGCCGACGAAACTAAAGCGGACTTATTCAATGCGTTGTTACCGCTGCTAGATTTTCCGATTTGAAGTACGGTAACGATGCGGTGTTGCAAATCGGTGGGAAAGGTTTTGTGAACTTGTGAACCAATCATTGTATGGTCAAGTTGCCAACTGGGAATGTTAGACCATGGCTCTTTAGCAATCTCCCAAGGTGCCAAAGAAACTGGTTTGAGTACTCGAATTAAAGTTCGATAATTTCCTTTGTCACTTGGTATACTTACGGTATCGTAATTTACCAAAGTAGACAATGTATCTGGATTTTGAGTACGGAAGCGCAATCCAGTAGGGCGGGTGCGTGCCAAATCTACTTGATCTACTAAAAATACGACTTCTGATGCACCATCATAAGCAAAACTGCGGGTATATTTACTGACTGGTTGGCGACAAGTACCAGTGCAAGCTGCCCATGGATTTTCTGGCACGTTGTAATTATGATCTGCATTTAACAACACATAAAACAACTTCTTCCTCTCGTCAGCACGACCACGCTCTAAATATGCTGACCCTTGGTTAAAATACACAATCGGACCTCCATTGTCATAAGACTCATTGTTATTAGGAACCGCTTCATTTGGAATTGATAACGAATTCCACAAAGTGAATGGATAAATTGCAGCTTCGTTACCACCATAATTCAGAGGATCCGTCAGTAAGTATTCCCCGTTGCGCCAAAGCCAGAACGATCCTGCACTATTGTGCATATGATCCACGATGTAAGAGCCTATTCCGTAAAAACCACCCCAAGTGACTTGTTTACTTTCTGAGAATGACCCACTAGAAGTCCAGCTAGAACGGAACATACCTATGCCCATATGTTGCGTATTCCCAAAACCACCTAACGTATAACGCTCGGCATTGGTCTTGAAATCAAGTCGTCGTGCTGCATCAGGCCACGTCGTCATGAACCACAACATAGTATCCCCATCCCCAAGACCATACGAAGGATGATTTAGGGAATCCAAGAACGATCTGCCAATGGCTGCTTGAGTTTTATAACCGTAGCGTTCTGCTAAAAATACGCAATTAGAAAAATAACTCCAGATATACCCCGTTGCTTCAGTTAATTTTACAGTATTTTGTTGATCCCCGATCCAACGGTAATGGCTGTTAGCTGGATCTACTGAATGCATGAAATACATCATGGAATTTACCCACCACTTCTTCAAATCAGGGAATTCCGCGTCAATTACTCCTAACTCATCCATAACGTAAAATAAATTTTGAGCCATGTGTACATCGCTCATCATGCCATAATCCCAACCAGGTAATGGAATACCAGTGTCTAAACTGCTTCGAAAGAATTTAGTAATAGGGAAATCTGATAATAAATCATACGCGTTAATGCCATATTTCCAACCTGTCCAACCACGTTTAAGTAACTTTAATCCATTCGACCTGTCCTCTCCTAAGATGGCCAAACCAGCAATAAAATGTCCTGAAGTAGCAGAGATATTTCTATCCGAATCATGTACTGTCCAACTTCCTGCTTCGTCCGCCGCAGCGGTATCGTCTGACCAAGAGATCAATTTTGCACGTACATCCTCTTTCATTGTCTCAGTAAAACAAGGATGATTGAAAAGCCAGTCGTAAGCCAAAGCATAATATAAATCTGTGCCCTGATTATTAGGGGAAGTACCATTGAAATGTGGTAGGAATACATCGCAAGCTTTTTGCCCAGATGCAGCATTGCCGGTAATTAACCAATGCAAGGCCAACGCTGCGGCAGGCCAACCGTTTTCACATCGCCAATCTTGACAGGCTGATGTGTAAGTTAACAATTTATCGATATCATGCTTAAATGCGTACGCTGCTTTTAATTGAGGAACGGAATCATAAAGAGATTGCAAAGTTGGGATTCGGTTTTGAATGTAGATCCGTGGATGTTGTGTGGGCGCAGCAGGCAAATACTTAGTGGGGAAGTCGTGGTAAATCTGAGTTTTTGCGTGGGTAATTGACGGAACAAAAAGGAAAAGAATTAAAATACAAGCATATATTTTCGTCATAAAATTTTGGAACCCACGTTAGTTAGGAGTGACACAGTTTGGCTTACAAGTTGTTGATTTTACTCGTTTTCTTGTTTTTGACGAAAAGTAAAAACTTTATAAAAATCAAAGAGTTTTTTCAACTACGTAACTCCTATCAGCTACTAATTTCAGTCCTATGCTATTAGGAGTTACGCAGTTGAAAATATAACTCTTTGATTTTTATAAAAATTTTGTTTTTCGTCAAAAACAATAAATCCAACGAAATCAGTAACTTGTGAATCCAACTGCGTAACTCCTAGCTATTTCAAAACATTTTATTAGAGCAATACATTACCGAATTAGATGATAATTCGTTTTCAAGGCGCCGCGAATGGTTCCTAGAATTTGACCAAACACGCTGGGATAGAAAACTTGAAGCAGATTCACAATCCGGAAAATTCGATTTTTTGATCGATGCGGCACTTGCCGAGCATCGGACCGGAAAAACGAGAGATCTTTGAAACACAAAATGGCTTCCAGTTTTTCTGCTTGCTATGAATGCCTTCCCATAGACATTCGCAACCTTGCTGACAAGAATTTTGGGTAGTCCTGCACAAAGTAGTGAACAGATCATATGTGTTGCAGCATTTCGTTGTCAAATAAGACTTTTGTTTGCATCGGTGTACGCGACCACTACATTTCACAGGACTACCGAATTTTGAACTTCTCAAGGCATATCCTTCCCACCCGTCATTGCAGTTTAAAAAAGTTGGAAAGGTTTGGTCCGCACGAGTCGGATCACATTATCCTGCGGTTGCTACACCGATTGAGGGCGGTTTTCTTTGGATTTGGATCGGCACTGCTGAGTATGATAAATTGTTATCCTAGCCTTAGGTAATTGTTTTAGGAGTTACGCAGTTGAAAATATAAGTCTTTGATTTTTATAAAAAATTTTGTTTTTCGTCAAAAACAATAAATCCAACGAAATCAGTAACTTGTGAATTCAACTGCGTAACTCCTATGTTTTCAAAGTCAAAAATTTTTCCACAAGAGTCTTCGCCATGTCATTGGACTTAAAGCAACATCTTTTAGCTGCCATGGTGCTCTTGTGCGCCTCTTCCGTTTTTGCAACCGAGCCGTCAGGCACCAACCCACCTCCCACCGAATCCAAACATTCCGTGACAGTAATCCAACAGGGCCAAGGGATGCACTTTTCAGTTCAGGGCTTGTCTTGCGGAGAAGTCACAGTTTGGTCTTGGAATGACACGAATATCACGGTTCCTCTCGAAGCAGCCATTGCAGATAGCTCTGCTAAACTCCAAACCACCGAAAAGAGTTGCAAGGTCGAATGGCAGCACCCACCGGCAGGGTTAACTACTGAAGGAGGCCAACTGAGTGTGGATGCCGTGGCCTTGGGGGTCAGCATCAAGAGTGCACCAACCGTCATTGGAATCAAGTACAAACAGGTCAGTGCGGGTACATACCACACCTGTGGATTGAAAATCGACAACACCTTGGTTTGTTGGGGATACAACGGTTCTGGCCAAGCAATGCCTCCAACCGATTTCTTCAAACAGGTCAGTGCGGGTGGGGATCACACTTGTGGCTTGAAAACTGACAACACCTTAACTTGCTGGGGATACAACGGCGATGGCCAAGCAGAGCCTCCAACCGGTTTCTTCAAACAGATCAGTGCGGGTGGGGATCACACCTGTGGATTGAAAATTGACAACACCTTGGCTTGCTGGGGAAGTAATATCTATGGTGAAACAACGGAGCGAGACAGGGATGTCGAGTGACCCCGCCGATTTAAGCCATGGTG
>CAUYTX010000144.1:0-24500 GCA_963575665.1 Gammaproteobacteria bacterium
CTCCACCATGGCTTAAATCGGCGGGGTCACTCGACATCCCTGTCTCGCTCCATTGGCAGTGATTTAGAACCAGGGCACGGTGGCAGTCGCACTCAAACCGTAGTAACTAAACTTTCCCACCACTGGAGAGGCACTAACAGGGCAATGCTTAATAAACAAGCGAAAATGCTCCCCTGTGCTTTGGCTAAGAATCTGGAGAAAAGGCAAATCTGTTTCAATTTTCCGATGGCGCAATAAACAGGTACTACCATGACGGCGCATCCAGCGGCGTTGCAAGCGAGCTGGGTTGCTCTTAACCTGAACTCTACGCACAACGCGGTAGACCACTGTTCGAGGAATCGAAAGAGGACCTTGAACCAAAATATGGTCTCTCATCCCGATCAACCAGCCAGAGGCCATGAATTGTTCGAGATCCGCATTCATTCCGTGTAGACGTAAACAATCTCCCAAGTTTTTCTGATCGGAAGGCAAACACGGAAAACTGATCCCAATAGACTGGGTTCCCGTCTGCACAAGCGCGCGGTGCAACTTAGCAAACAAGGCATTGAGCAGAAGGGTAGGCTCAAATTCAGGATCGGCCAAAATACGAATATCTACGTAGTAGTCCACGGTGCTAACCTTTTTCGGCATCCCCGAATACACCACCACGAATCAGGTTTGCCAACACGTAGTGTTGTTGTTCCGCAGAAGGTACCTTCCCATTCAGAACCCAGCTATCTAGCAAAGAATAAAAATCCATTTTTTGTTTGGGTTTACGGTATGCCGTTCCTCGAGTGGTCACAGAACCATAGGGTTCTACTGCAATGGGGCCGATATTTCCACCATCAACATCGGTAGTGTCATACCAATCGTCTATGGTACGAAGAGCATTGCCTATCTTTTGACTGTGCATTGCTGCAACACCTTGCACATCATAAAGAGTCTTGCTTTTCCCGACTTTCTTATCCAAAATCAGTTCTTGGGAAGGATAGACCTCTTGTCCGTCACCCATGCGAGCGTAGGCGTGCACGTCTAGCAATACAAAACTAGAACCCGTCAATCCTTCTTGAATGACAGTAGCAAGCTCTTTGATCGAGGTTTCACTTTCTTTGGGTATTTCAAAGTTGCGCAAATTAAAATCGAAAGCATTAAAGACCCAAGATTGGATTTGCTTCCCTTGTCGCAACTGTTGTATATGTACTTCGACTTGTTCGCTGGTCATGCGGTTCCGATGCAAGAACCTTCCATTGGCTAGGTTGCAGGCGTAACGTCGTGCCAATTCTGAAAACTTATGGTCATTGGCGTATCCTTGGACGACCGATTCCAAAGCGGCTTGGTAATCGGCTCGGTTACACGCGGAGGGTATTCCGGCACCACCCAATATCCGAAGAGTAAACCGGCAAAGCAAGGTGTCTGCGTTGTTAGGAAGAGTCGCTACATCCACAGTTGGCAGATTGGCATTTTGGATAGAAGCATCCAATTTTGCAGGATCTTGGTCTTTAGTTTTGAGTCGATTAGAGATCGTGCCACGCACCGACTTTGTACGTATTTGGATTGGCAACCAAAGATTTTTCCCGTCTTGCCAATGACCCGCGTACAATAGAGCATCTGAAGGATCTAGTTTGCGCTCAAAAGCAAGCACAGAAGCGGTTTTTAGTTCACTTTTTGCCATTTTTGCATTTTCCTATTAGTTTTCTAGCGATTTAGCGGGCACTATGATTCCACTCAAGCCTTCCGACCTCAAGACCATACTACACTCAAAACGAGCAAACTTATATTACTTAGAACATTGCAGGGTGCTTGTGAATGGTGGCCGAGTCGAATACGTCACAGATGAGGGACAACGATCACTATATTGGAACATCCCGATTGCAAACACTACCATGCTATTGTTGGGGTCGGGGACTTCTGTTACCCAAGCAGCCATGCGAGAACTTGCCAGAGCAGGCGTATTGGTAGGCTTCAGTGGAGGTGGAGGTACTCCACTATTCAGTGCTACAGATCGAGACACCGACATTGTTTGGTTTTCCCCCCAAAGTGAATATCGCCCCACAGAGTATTTACAAGCTTGGGTTCGTTTTTGGTTCGACGACGAAAAGCGTCTAACCGCAGCCAAAAGAATCCAAAAGGCGCGCATCGGACGAATCCGCAGTATTTGGCTCGAAAATCGTGTATTTTCAGAAAAAGTTTTCCCAGTAGATTCTTTTCGCTTAAAAGAAATGCTGGCAAAAACGGAATTAGCAATCGATTCAGCAAAGGACGTTACCGATTTATTAACAGAAGAAGCTCGCCTCAGTAAACAATTATTCAAACTTGCGGTGCAAGCGGTAGGATACAGTGATTTTACCAGAGCCAAACGAGGCTCGGGTATTGATCCGGCAAACCGTTTCCTAGACCAAGGCAACTATTTGGCATATGGACTAGGCGCGACCGCTACTTGGGTATTAGGGCTTTCTCATGGATTGGCTGTGTTACATGGCAAAACCCGTCGCGGAGGTTTAGTGTTTGACGCCGCCGATTTGATAAAAGATGCGGTCATTTTGCCTCAAGCCTTTATTTCGGCAATGCAAGGAGACGAAGAGCAACCCTTTCGGCAGGCCTGCATTGAAGCCTTGACACAAACGGAAGCATTGGATTTCATGATCGATACCCTAAAGGAGATAGCATTGGAACTCGGAGAGATTCCAAAGTGAACGTCGTCCTAATTTCAGAATGTACCAAAAAAGCACTGGTAGAAACTCGTCACATCCTCGATCAATTCGCAGAACGCCGTGGAGAACGTAGCTGGCAAACCTCTATTACCGAACAAGGATTGGACACGCTCCACCGCCTAATACGCAAAACCGCACGTAGAAACACAGCTGTGGCGTGTTTTTGGGTACGGGGTAAAAATCACAATGAGCTATGTTGGGTAGTGGGGGACGGTCGACGATTCAACGCAAAAGGAGGCACCCCAACAAATATTACCGCCCGCGATGTCCTAAAGAACCAAGACGAGAATGATTGGCACTATGGAGAAGAAATCCGTTTACTCACTTCTCTTGCAGCCTTATTTCATGATTTTGGAAAATCCAATCAAGCATTCCAAAAAAAGCTCACCTCAAAACAGGCCCCCACAGATGCTTTCCGTCACGAATGGGTGTCATTGCGTTTATTAGAGGCCTTTGTTGGCAAAAGTAATAACGATACCCAATGGTTACAACGTCTAGTAGATTTATCAACTCAAGAATTACCTGAACTTGTCCTTCAACCATTGCGAGATGGTGTAGACCAAAAGACACCTGCCCCGCTAAAAAACCTTCCCCCGATTGCAAAAACGGTAGGTTGGTTAATCCTTAGCCATCACCGAATGCCCTTTAATCCTGAATATGACGCGGGATTAAAAGCAGTGCGTTTGCAGGAAATGGAGAAATACCTTCAGGCAGATTGGGGCAGTGCTAAACGCGACATCGAAGAGAAAGAGAAAGGAATTTGTTGGACTTTTAGCAAAGGTCTTCCCATTACCAGTAAACTTTGGCGCGAACACGCAGGCCGCATAGCCCAATCCGTTTTGGCTCGTTCGTCTATGCAGAGTCAACAATGGTTGCACAATCCCTATGTATTGCATTTATCGCGCCTTGCTTTGATGTTGGCAGACCATTATTACTCTTCGCAACCAAGTCATCCCCATTTTGGAGACAAAAACTTTCCTTTATATGCCAACACGGAAGACGGAAAGTTAAAACAACGTTTAGATGAACACCTAATTGGTGTTGAAATCAACGCTTCTCGTTTGGTTCGTACTTTACCTTCTTTGGAGCAATACCTGCCCCGCTTGTCGCACCATAAAGCTTTTATGCGACGTACCAAAGCAGCCGCTTTTCAGTGGCAGGACAACGCTTTTGATAAAGCAGTTTCTTTGCAAAAATCTTCTTCTCAACAGGGCTTTTTTGGAATCAACATGGCTTCCACCGGCTGCGGGAAAACCTTGGCCAATGGACGCATCCTCTACGGGTTATCCGATCCAAAACAAGGGGCTCGTTTTAGCATTGCTTTAGGTTTACGAACGCTTACTTTGCAAACGGGGGATGCTTATCGCGAGCGTTTAGGTTTGGGTTCACACGAAATGGCTGTTCTCGTGGGAGGAGGAGCCGTTCGCGCACTGCACGAACACCAAAAAGAGTTAGAAGCTTCTAGCAAAGAATTTTCCGAACTAGAGAAATCCGGTAGAGAATCTTCCGAAGAAATGATTTCGGAACATGATTACGTCCATTTTGAGGGAAGTTTAGGAGACGGCCCCTTTAGTCATTGGTTAGAACACAGTCCAAAAGCAAAGCGTTTGTTAAACGCGCCAATCCTAATTTGCACTATTGATCACCTGATTCCAGCCACAGAAGGAACCCGTGGAGGTCGGCAAATCGCACCCATGTTGCGGCTTCTCAGCTCTGATCTGGTCTTAGACGAACCCGATGATTTTTCCACTGAGGATCTACCGGCACTCACTCGCTTAGTGCATTGGTCCGCAATGTTAGGTAGTCGCATATTGTTGTCCTCGGCGACATTGCCCCCTGCTCTAATTCAAGGACTATTTCAGGCGTACCGCGAAGGTAGAAAGCTCTACCAAGAAAACCGTGGCGAACTTGGAAAAAAACTCAGTATCTGTTGCGCTTGGTTTGATGAGTATCACGTAGAAGCAGGAGAGCACGAAACACAAGAGAGCTACGCAGCGGCACACCGAGCCTTTGTCGATTTGCGAATACAAAAACTAGCCTTGGCAGAGAAACGCCGCCAAGCTTTTCTTTGTCCTGTGCCTGTTCCTGCAGAGAGAACGCGCCAGGCCATTTGTCAATCTTTGGCAGAATCTTTACGCGAACAGATTGGAATCCTTCACGATCGACACCACAGCGTAGATCCGAAAACAGGCAAAAAGATCAGTTTTGGCCTAATCCGCATGGCCAACATTGGGCCACTGACTTTGACTGCTAAAGCCCTTTATGCTTTGGGGGCCCCGGAAGGATCTCGGATACATCTTTGTGTTTATCATTCGCAACACCTTTTGTTGATGCGCTCTAGTATTGAGCGACGCCTAGACCGTTTGTTAAAGCGAAATGATCCGGGGGCCGTTTTCCGAGATTCGGAAATACGGGCATGTTTGCGTGATAATCCAGAGCTAAACCAGATTTTTGTGGTCATTGCGACGGCCGTAGCCGAAGTGGGACGAGACCACGATTACGATTGGGCAGTGGTAGAACCTTCTTCTATGCGTTCTATCATTCAGCTCGCGGGTAGGGTTCGCAGACACCGAGCAGGTGCTTGCACTTCTCCAAATTTACATTTGTTGGACACTAATTGCCGACACTTGGAACATAAAGGAGAGGTAGCCTTCTGCCGACCAGGCTACGAAAGCAAATCTTTTCCTCTGGAAAGCCATTCTCTGACCGAGTTACTGACCACGGAACAGATAACAACTATTGATGCTTCTCCTCGTATTCGTGAGAGAGATTTACAAAGTCCAACACGAAACTTAGCTGACTTGGAACATGCTTGCCTGCGCGCGTTGATGCTGGGAGAGGTACAAAGTGGTAGCCAGAAAACAAATCCCGTGCACCTTTGGTGGACTACTCGTGCGGCACTAAGCAGTGAACTCCAGAGGGTGCAACCTTTCCGAAAAGACCCCATGGGACATACTCGGTACATGTTGTTTCAAAGCGAAGAAAACGAAGAAGGAGAAATCGAATTTCGGAGATTTGAAAAAGAAGGAACCACTACCCAAGTCAATTACCTAAAACGCGATGTTGTTCTTACTCCTGGGCCCCGCATTGTTTTTTGGGGAGAACCTGATTATCTACTCGAATTAGAAGCACTATCGGAGAGAATGGGTATTAAAATATCCGAAGCTAGTCGCCTTTTCGGAGTAGTAGACCTCCAAACCAAAGGATCGGAAAACGGTTGGGAGTATCATCCTGCCCTTGGATTTAACCTAAAGGCTTAAAACGTGACCAGTACAAACTGCCTAGAGCAAAACATCCGACAGGTAATACAAGAATTTCTAAAAGACCGTTTAGAAAAGAAACTCGAAAAAGAAACAGACGAGGAAAGGCGTCGTACCCTAGAAGAAGAACACCGTGTAGAAAATTGGATCCCAAAAGCTGCCCATCGGGTGACTCAACTTCAGCAGGTAACACACGCAATAAAATATACCCATTCAGACGCTCGTGGCACTTGTTTGTATAGTGTGGGCAATGCGGAAGCTGGATCAACTCTGATTGGTACCCATACATTAAACGGAAATAGCCAAGTCGACGTAGTGGGAGCCGCTTCGGCTTTGGACGTTGATCAGTTTTTATCTTTGCAAGTAGAAGGAAAATCTTTGCTTGAGTATGCCATAGAGGGTAATCCTGCGTTCATTGCTGCGTTTCCGGAAAACGAAGATCTAGCCAAAGAATGGATAAAGAGTTTTAAAACAATCATTGAACCAAAAGAGACACTTAACTGCCATACATTAGCCAAACAAGTGTATTGGCCACTCGAAAATGGCGAGTATCATTTATTGGCCCCTCTTTTTCCGACCAGTTTAGTACATAATCTGTGGGAGACTATCCGAGAAGATCGTTTTTCTGAATCTGCAAAAGAGGCAAGAAAAGCAAAGCGGGCTAAAGAACACCATTCCAAAAGCATCCGAGATTACTTAAACATCGTCCTACAAAAATTTGGAGGCTCGCAGCCACAGAACATTAGCTTACTCAATCGTAAAAGAGACGGAGAGTCCTATTTGTTAGCGTCAGTGCCTCCTAATTGGCAAAGCGAAAAGATCCCTGTTCCCATGAAGGTTGAAACTATTTTTGGCCGTCCTTTTGGCAGTCGAAAGCGTGTGCAGGATTCGATAGAAGATTTGAGGAAACTTTTACGAGACACACGGAATGCTAACAATGTGCGTATCCGAAATAGACGCGCTGGACTTGTGGGATCAATCCAAGGCGAGCTAATACAATTTTCTGAAGAATTGCGATCTTTGCCCCCTGGTTGGAGCAGTCATGAAGATTGTAGATTGAATCAGGAAGAATGCTATTGGTTAGATCCAAATCGTGCTGAACAAGATGAAATGTTCGCTTTGGGTAGAAAAAGCTATCCTTGGGCTGACGAAGTTTGTCGAAGATTCGGAAACTGGTTAAATGCTCGTTTAGAACAGGATCAGATGCACATGTCAGATCCAGAACAATTTGAATGGGCATCTCTAATGAAAAAGGAGTTGCACCAAATGAGTGAGGAGCTGAACGATGAGTAATACCGCAAGCGTTCTATTACTCCCACATATTCAAGTACAAAATGCCAATGCTATTTCCGGTCCCATGAGTTGGGGTTTTCCATCCCCAACGGCATTTACGGGATTTGTGCACGCTTTAGAGCGTAAATTGCGTCATCAAATGGATATTTCATTTGGTGGTGTAGGAATTATCTGCCATCGATTTGAACCACAAATTTATAAGCCTACCAATGGCGACCAAACGTTTCGCCTCACTAGAAATCCATTCAACGCTGGGTGGAAATCTTATAAAGAAGCAGCCGCTGCAATCGTGGAGGAAGGACGTGCTCATCTGGAGGTTAGTTTACTCATTCAGGTCACAAACGAAGTAGACGATGATGATAAGGAAGAGCTATTAGAAACACTTTTATACACAATGCGCATTGCGGGCGGCAGTATTTTGAGCAGTAAAAAACCTGTTTGGATTGACTGGTTCGATGCCGAAGAAGACAATGTTAAACCTTTTCGCAAACTGAGAAGAAAATTATTGCCAGGGTTTGCATTGGTGTTACGTGAGGATTTACTTCAAAAACACATTGCAGAACTCCAAGAATCTACTCCAGAGAAACCAGTGGATTCGCTAGAAGCTCTTCTCGATTTTATTCGTATCCAATCTAGTGCAGTAGGCCCTGATCCTAAAGACGAAGAGCAGACTTTGTGGGAAAGGGATAAAAAACCAGAAACCGGTTGGTTCGTACCCGTTCCGGTGGGGTATGCTGCTATTTCTCCCTTGTATGAGCCAGGGCTAGTGCTAAGAGCCAGAGATGAACAAACTCCTTTTCGATTTGTAGAAAGTTTATATTCCCTGGGGGCATGGGTAAGCCCACACCGTGTAGATAAACTAGAGAAACTTCTTTGGCACGCAGAAACGGAAGCAGAGGGAGTTTACAAATGCCACAATCAGTGGGAGGACAAAGAATGAGGCTATTTCTAACAGTGCTAGAAAACGGCTTAAGCCAATTCAAGTGCTAAAGCAAACGCTGCAAACAAGCTACTCGGATCTGCTAGGCCTTTTCCAGCCAAATCGAGTGCTACACCGTGGTCAACAGAGGTTCGAACCAAATTTGGAAGTCCTAAGGTAACATTAACTGCACGACCAAACCCAAGGTGTTTGAGCACTGGCAGTCCTTGATCGTGATACATGGTCAACACGGCGTCTATTTTAGCAAGACGCGAGGGCGTGAAGGCAGTATCGGCAGGAATAGGCCCAATGAGCGTCATTCCCTCGGATCGGCACTGCTCAAGCGTTGGAATAATGACATCTATTTCTTCGCGGCCTATGTGCCCATCCTCTCCAGCGTGTGGATTCAAACCACAGACTAGGATTTTTGGTTTTGAAATTCCAAAATTCTGTATCAGGCTAGAATGCAAAACTCTTAAGGTATTCTGGAGCGATTGTCCCGTAATGGCAGCACTTACTTCTTTCAAGGGTAAATGTGTGGTAGCTAATGCGACCCGTAATTTAGGTGCTACCAACATCATCACCACGTGGGAAGCACCAGTCAGGTTAGCTAAGAACTCAGTGTGACCGGTAAAAGATTGTTCTGGGGTATTCAAAATACCTTTGTGCACTGGCCCAGTCACCAAACCGGAAGCCTGTTTCGATTGACAGAGCTCTACCGCCACGCGCAAAGTCTCTAGGACGTAAGGTGCATTGGCAGAAGATAACTGCCCCGGCTGCTCCTTTTCTAGGAGTGAGACTGGCACCACTGCCAAATGGCCAGGCCGGTGCGGAGAAACCTCTTGGCAAAGAGGGGAAAACCGCAACGGAAGACCTAGACTCCAAGCACATCGCCCCAAAAGTTCAGGGTCTGCCACCGCAACCGGCTCAGCAGGCAAAGCCTGTTGGACGAGACGAACACAAACCTCCGACCCAATGCCAGCGGGTTCCCCGGGCGTAATGACTAGGCGTTTGGTCAGTCGATCAACGCGGAATATGGACAGACCGGACATTGGTGGCAATGAGCCCACCTTCTTTTTGTTCACTAAGCTTTAAGTAAAATTCGACAATGGTATCGCGGTTTTGCATGTCTTCTTGGGTCAGACCTTCTGCGATTTCATTGACATGGCAAAAGACGCTTCGATATGGCGAATCATGATCGCGTTGATCCGTTACCCAAAGGGTTGGACTGATGTTTTGAATGAAACGTAAAAAGCCATAGCCTTTGTCTGGGAACCATTTGGTAGGCACTCCGCGGACGCAAGAACCAGAGGTACCCCATTCGTTTTTAGGTTCGTAAAGAAAAGGTAACAGGTCTGGTACTAAGTATCCGTTATAAAAACCGTCTACTTGTCGAATAAGCTCTCGGGAAATGTTATGAAATGCAAGTAATTCAACTCGAACCCCTTTGTCTTGGAGTGCGCCCACGACCTGAAGAAAATCTCCATCTCCAGTGACTAATAAGATCTGATCTAATCGTTCTCCCTGAAGCATAGCGTCAACGGCAAGGTCCAAATCTGCGTTTACCTTGGTAGTAATGTTGCCTTCTTCGTCTTTATAGCGACGGACTTCCTTGACGACGATCTTCCAACCATAATCACGTACGGTTTGCTGGTAAGCGCGAGTCTTTCTTGCGTATTCTGGATCAATTTGAGCACGTTCACGATCGAAAGCGAGATAAGTGTTCAAACGTAACAACAAACCATTCTCGCGGGCTGCAAAGCGGCGCAAGATGTCGTAACGCATGTAATAACCACCATTCATCTTAATATTTTCGGCATCTACAAAGACGCCAACACGTAGACCAGGATTCAAAGGACCTCCAAGATTATTATTTTCAACTGCGTACCCGAATCATTAAAATTTACACATTAAACCGAAAATGCATGACGTCACCATCTCGGACAAGATATTCTTTACCTTCTAGTCTCCATTTACCTGCTTCTTTAGCACCTAACTCTCCACGGTAGACAATGAAGTCATTATATCCAGTGACCTCTGCGCGAATAAATCCTTTTTCAAAATCGGTGTGGATTACCCCCGCAGCTTCAGGGGCAGTGGCACCGGAACGAACCGTCCAAGCCCGTACCTCTTTTGGACCTGCAGTAAAAAAAGTTTGTAACCCCAATAGTTGATAGCCTGCACGAATTACTTTATGAAGACCAGGTTCATCTAACCCCAATTCAGCTAAAAATTCGGATCGGTCGGCCTCGGCAAGCTCTGCTATTTCAGATTCTATGGCAGCACACACAGGAATCACAGTAGCATGTTCTTCAGAAGCTATTGCACGAACCGATTCTAACAATGAATTGTTTTGAAAACCCTTTTCTGCAACATTGGCAATGTATAACATTGGTTTAGCAGTGAGCAGATGTAATTCACGAAAAAGTGTTTTTGCTTGTGGAGAAAGTCCTAGAGTCCGAACAGCTTTTCCATTGGCCAGTGTGTCTCGAACTTGTTCTAATGTTTCTAAACGCGCTCTGGCTTCTTTATCTCCTGAAACCCGGACCGTCTTGGCCATACGTTGAAAAGTACGTTCTACGGTGTCAAGATCAGCAAGTGCCAACTCAGTATGGATGGTTTCTATGTCAGAACGTGGGTCTACTCGTCCTGCTACATGTACTACATTCTCATCCTCAAAACACCGAACCACTTGGGCAATGGCATCCGTCTCTCGAATGTGTGCAAGAAACTGATTGCCTAACCCTTCTCCTTGAGAAGCACCAGCTACCAGACCTGCAATGTCCACAAACTCAACTGTGGTGGGAACAATTTGCTTGGGTTTTACAATGGCCGCAATGGCTGTAAGACGAGGATCCGGGATGGGCACTACGCCAACATTGGGATCGATGGTACAAAAGGGATAATTCTCAGCAGCAATTCCGGCATGGGTAAGCGCATTAAATAGGGTAGACTTTCCCACGTTGGGCAGCCCAACGATTCCGCAGTTGAATCCCATTAGGTTTTGCCTTCTCTGGGGGGGCAAGTGTGCAAGAAATTCATTGCCTTTTGAAGTTCACCAGCTAACACCCAAGGCAACACCTCTAAACCTTTTTGAATCGCAGTAGAAATGGCTTGATCGTCCTCCTGATTAGGACGATCCAACACATAGTCGACTACTTCTCGGGCTTGTCCTGGATGGCCAATACCTATGCGCATTCTACAGAAATCAGGACCAAAACAAGCGATCAAATCTCGTAAGCCATTATGACCACCATGCCCGCCACCTTGTTTCAAACGCGCAGTGCCAGGCGGGAGGTCAAGGTCATCGTGGAATACTAACATTTCAGTTGGCAAAATTTTGTAAAATCCTGCTAACGCAATCACCGCTTGCCCACTCCGATTCATAAAGGTTGTGGGTTTAAAAAACAAACGCCCCTCTTGGGTTTTGCCTACCGATCCAGAAAAACGACCCTCTTGGCGAAGAGAGACGCCTTCCTTTTGGGCAACTGCATCCAACATCCAAAACCCGGCGTTGTGGCGAGTGTTTTCGTAACGCGGTCCAGGGTTTCCCAACCCGATGAAGAGGCGTACTGCCATGTTTGACATCCTCCCCGCCCTGAAGGACGGGGATTCCTACGGATCTACACGCTGAACTGTGTAGTCTCTTCGGTGGGTTCCTGCTTCACAGAGAGGATTGACTGCTCCTTCTCTCCACAGGCTAACCAGGCGTGTCCCGCCCTTTGTGTAATGATACTAGACTTCAAAAAACCGCGCTATTCGTCCCCGCCCTAAAGGACGGGGTTTTTCGCGCATGCTGATAACTATTTTGGTAGTCCTGCACAAAGTAGTGAGCAGATCATGTATGTTGCAGCATCTCGTTGTAAAATAAGACTTTTGTTTGCATCAGTGTACGCGACCACTACATTTCACAGGACTACTACTATTTTTTGCCCGCAGCCTTCGCAGGTGCTTTTGCAGCTGGTTTGGCAGCTGGTTTAGCGGCCGGTGCTGCTTTTGCGGCAGTTTTTGCAGGAGCAGCGGCTTTCGGAGCAGCAGCTTTGGTAGGAGCGGCTTTCGGCGCAACTTCAGCGGCTTTCTCGGATTCGGCTTCACCTTCCGTGCGTTGTCCTGAGATTGCAACCACCGGTTTATCGTCCCCACCAGTTAGCCCACGAATGGCCACACCAGCAGGCAACTGAAGGTTAGACAAATGAATAGTATGTCCCATTTCTAGGGTTGCTAGATCTACTTCTAAATACTCTGGCAGAGCGTCGATAGTGCATTCTACCTCCACACTGTTCATCAGACGTGAAACACGTCCTCCAGAAATCTTGACCCCGGGGGCAGTAGTTTCATTCAAAAAGTGCAATGGAACACGCATGTGGATTTTTTTAGTAGCATCCACTCGTTGAAAGTCCATGTGCATAATCATGGCTTTAGCAGGATGTCGGTGAATATCTTTCAGGATGGCGCGTTCTATTTGGTTGCCAATCCGAAGAGACAATACACGAGAGTAAAAAGACTCATGCTCCAAGCGACGCAACACTTCATGGTGTATTAAGGTTATGGGCGTGGGATCACCCGCTCCATACAAAATGGCGGGCACCTTGCCAACATTTCTCAAACGACGATTTTCGCCTTTACCCAAACGACCACGGGGTTCTGCATTCAATTCAAGTTCAGAAGTACTCATATTATTTTCCAAAATCTTCAATTCGGGGTGGGACACCTAGACTCATCTAATCTATGAATAAAGAGCTAACGGATTCTTCAACACTTACACGGTGCATAGCTTCTGCCAATATTTCGGCAATAGACAAAACGCGAATTCGCTTGCAATGCCGTGCTTCTTCACTTAGTGGGATCGTATCTGTCACGATCAACTCTTCCAGTACTGAGCTTTCGATGTTTCGAATGGCAGGACCAGAGAGAACTGCATGCGTGCAATAAGCCACTACTCGAGTGGCTCCGTTTTCTTTGAGTGCGCGTGCAGCATGGCAAAGTGTTCCTGCCGTGTCCACCAAATCATCTACGATGACACAAGTCCGATCTTTCACTTCGCCAATGACATGCATCACTTTGGATTCGTTCGGACGAGAACGTCTTTTGTCGATGATCGCTAAATCTGCGCCATCCAAGTGTTTCAGCAAAGCACGAGCACGGACGACACCACCCACATCAGGGGACACTACGACCACATTGGGATAACGACGATTCCAAGTATCACAAAGTGTTAGAGGTGAAGCGTACACATTGTCTACTGGTAAATCAAAAAAACCTTGCACCTGGTCCGAATGAAGATCTACTGTTAAGACACGGTTGACGCCCACACTCGCAATCATGTTAGCGACTACTTTTGCTGTAATGGGCACTCTAGCGGATCGAACTCGACGATCTTGTCGGGAATAGCCTAAATAGGGAATCACTGCCGTGATGCGAGTGGCAGAGGCACGAAATAACGCATCCGCCATGACTAACAATTCCATTAAGTTGTCATTAGCAGGCGCGCAAGTTGGTTGAACGATAAAAACATCTTTTCCACGAACGTTTTCTAAAATTTCTACGAGGATCTCACCATCACTGAATCTACCTACGATAGCTTCTCCGAGTGGGATGTCAAGATGAGAAGCGAGCCTCTTCGCGAGAATAGGATTTGCATTTCCAGTGAAGATTCTCATATTCGTGTTCAGAGAAATCGATCGACCCGAAGACTGAATCCCTGAGGAATCGGTTTTAGAAGGTTCAGACACGCTTAACTTCCTATGGGTACGGGCGTGAAACTGGCTGGGGTGCTAGGATTCGAACCTAGGAATACGGGAATCAAAATCCCGTGCCTTGCCGCTTGGCCACACCCCAGTACTTTCTCTGAGACAATCAACCAGAGGGGATCGATTGCGACCCCGAGCTAAGAACGCCTGGCATCCGGATGGGAGTCTAACCACTCTAGCTTCCTCTGCTGTTGGAAAAGAGGCGTACACACAGGCTCCAGTTCCTGTTAGTCTAGCACCTCTTCCAAGCCAATCCATAGCCTCTGACACCTTCGGATAACGCCCCCGCACTACCAACACGCAATCATTACGTGTCTCACCCGAGGTGAAGTCACGCATTGTAATCGGAGTGGAATTCCGTGTCAATTCTGGATCAGAAAAGACTTCCTTGGTAGAAACTTGGCAATCTGGAATGACCACCCAATACCAAGGTTCGGGAAGTTCAACAGGAGTAAGAATTTCGCCTATTCCTTCTGCCCAAGAAGCCCTACCCCGAACGAAAACAGGTACATCCGCACCTAACTGCAACCCTAAAGCTGCTAGGTCATCTTCCGAAAACCCTAGCTGCCACAAATGGTTCAGTGCTACTAGAGTGGTAGCTGCATCTGAACTACCTCCTCCGAGACCTCCTCCTAATGGCAATCGTTTGTCCAAGGTAATCTCTGCTCCGAGTCTAGTCCCAGAAACACGTTGAAGTAATCGAGCAGCACGTATTGTTAGCTCTTGATCGGTAGCAACACCAGGAAGTTCGGTGGCACGGATAATTTTTTCGTCGTCTCGAACCTTAAAATACAGATAGTCTCCATGGTCTAAAAATTGAAATACGGTTTGTAGAGTATGATATCCATCAGGACGTCGACCCGTGATCCGCAACATTAGATTGAGTTTAGCGGGTGCAGGCCATGCTCTGTTGGCCATTGAATCAGACATGAGAGTAAAAGTGTTCACAAATTAGAAATCAGGGCCAAAGTTAAAATGAACACGCCATGGCCTGCCTGGTTCGCTCAGTGCAAAACCAAGATCAATTCGGATTGGACCAACGGGTGATTGCCACCGAACGCCCAAACCTGTACCTGACCGCAAATCTGCATACTTTGAATTGTCCTGACTGTTTTGAACATGATTAAAAGCGTTTCCTAGGTCGTAGAAGGTAGCTACGCTCCAACGATCCGTGACTTTTTGTTCTGCTTCCAAACTGGCTACTGCAAGGTAGTGACCTCCGACTACTTTTCCAGTACTGTCTTTTGGGCCTAATTCCCGGTACCCATAGCCTCGCACACTGTTATCGCCTCCCGCGAAAAACCGAAGAGTAGGAGGCAAGTCCCCAAAACCTTCTACCCAAGTTTCACCAAGATCGAGTCGTCCAAGCAAACGTCGTTTCTCTCCCATGGGTAAGATGCCTTTTGCTTGCACGGATGACTGGACGAAACGAGCGGAAGAAATTCCAGTGACGGGACTACCTTTTACATCCAAACTATATTTAGATTTTGGCCCTGCCCACAAAGAACGGGCACCAGCACCACTATAAAGCCAAGTAACCCCCGGATAAAGCAAGTGTGGCGTGTTGCTCTGAACACCTGCATCATATCTTTCGATTAATTCATCTAAATATAGCGTGCGAAGCCAATTTTCTGACAACTTTCTAACTCTGTTGACTCCGAACAGCAAAGAACGGCTCATGGTGTCCCCTGCTTGATCGTCAAGATACGTGCTGGTGAAGGCAAGGTAATCGCTTCTCGGTTGGGCTAATGGAATCCGATATTCAGCACTTAAGCTATCCTTGACTTGGGAAACACGGAGGTCTACAAGCAGTCGGTGCCCCTCTGAATTAATTCTACGGTTTTCCCAAGAAGCGCGACCCCGCGCGCCAGTATCCCCACCATAGCCCATGCCGAGTGCATAACGACTCTGCGGACGAGGTTCCAACATCACATCCATGGGTACTTCGTCTTCTTGCGCCTCTTCTAACCTTGGATGCGGTTCTATTCTGGAAAAGTAGTCACTGTCCGTGAGGGCTTCTTGGAGTGCCCAAACTTGTTCGCTCGTGTACTGTTCCCCACGGGCAAACGGGACATAACCACTCAGCAATTCTTCTTGCAACGCCCCATTTTGAAAACGTACATTCCCAAATCGGTACCGAAGACCCGTCGAGAAAGCAAGCGTCAACACCGCGCTGTGCTTTATTGGGTCCACTTCTACTTCGTGTGTTTTCCAAACGGCTTGCAAATAGCCGAGACTCTGAGTGGTCTCTAAAAACTCTTTTTTTCCACGTTCGTAAGTGCTGTGTACAAAAGTATCCCCGATAGACAATGGAAAATGCTTACGTATATCTAGCAATTTTGGATCTGTCTGCCCTGGACCATCCCAAGAGAAGTCAATTTGGGTAACACGAACAGGTTCCCCAAGATTGATAGAATACTCTGCGTGCCAAGTGCCTTCAGAAATTTCTAAAGTGGGTGTAATGACGACATTGTAGTAGCCAAAGGGCTCTATTGCGGAGGTGATCTCTGAAGAGGCTTGCGCGTGGAGTCGATACAAACTGGTTTCATCCCAAGTTTCTTTGCCAGCGATCCCCAACAAATTAACGATATTTTCTAGGATTTCGCCTTCTACTCCGGTCACTGTTGCTTTTCCAGTGAGCATGATGGAAGAAGTATCCTCTGCTAAGGTGCTGAACACTACGCACCACACAGTCACGGCCAAAACTACTCGAGTCGACATGGTATTTCAGGCTGCCCTGCCAAGTGATTGAGCCAGCGTGCCAATACGAACAAAACGTCTGAAAGTCGATTGAGATAGCGCAAAGCTAGGGGATTGACTGCTTCTACACGTGAGAGTGTCACTACTGACCGCTCTGCCCGTCGGCAAATCGACCTGGCAAAATGGCAGGAGGCTGCGGCATGGTTTCCTCCGGGTAAAATGAACGCGCGCAGTCTAGGTAACTTGGTACTATAGCTTCCTAAAATTTCTTCTAATCGACTGCTAGTTTCTTCCGTGAGGCAAATCCGTCCGGGGAAGGCAAGTTCTACCCCAAGTTCAAACAGGTCCCTTTGAATGTCTACAATGTGTGCTGACACATCAGGAGAGTCCAAAGAACGAAGCACCCCAAGGACACAACTAAGTTCGTCGACTTCGCCCAGTGCTTGAATCCTAGGCGCATCCTTGGGCAATCGGCTTCGATCTCCCAATCCTGTAATGCCTTGGTCACCTGTGTGCAATCTAATTTTTGTGAAGCGATGAACCATGTTACATCAAATCCCAATAGTACGACTATGGTACCCTGGTCAGTATCTCGAAATTTCAGTGAAAATCAAGCGAAAAACGTTCATCGAACTTTTGGGTACACAAAAAGTAAGCTAGAATAGGTCAGCTATTTTTTAGATTTTTGTCAAAAATTAATGTCCGATCAGAACCAAGTACCAAAAGTCAACACACTCCACGAAATTTTGATTTGGCCCCTGCAGGTCATTGCACCTAGCGCGGGAGACCCCAACTTAGATCACTGGAAGTCTTTGCAGGGCACCAACGGTCAGAATCCTTGGAAGACGTTGCCCTGTGCGTTTAATGGACCCCCACACAGTTTCAAGGAACAGTACTACAAAGAATTTGTTACCTTTTTACCATATGTCCAAAGATTCTTGTATGGTGAGAACACTGGTTCTACGGGTTACGGAAACTCCCCAATTCATGTTTTCCACCACAGTGAAGTTGCACAAGTTCGACTCACTTTTCAACAAGAAATAGCTCCTGTTACCTTATTAGTGCAAAGGGCCGATCTTTTATTTTTTTATGATATTAATATTATCATTTTGATTGTAGAAGTCGTAGGAAAAGATCTTCCACTCCCGGTGGCGCAGGAAATTTTATTCAGATTTGGGAGAACTTATCCGGCATTCTGGGAACCCAATGGACGAGCCGGGCAATGTTTTAAGCAGGTAGAATGGCTTGATTGTGGTGGTCAAGTATTGGCTACTTCTGATTACGAAAATCGAGACAAGTATTTGGATAGTGTTGGAAAATACCGATCTCCGGCCATTTCTCAACATTGGGAATATCTTTTACGTCCACTTGCGCTCCACCAAACTGCGGGCCCCGATGTACTGGGTTACCGTCAAATTGAATACCACAGAATGCCTTTAATGGCATATTTGAGCGTAGAAGATCCAAAAACACTAACTCGTGCTGATTTTGTTCGATTGGCTTTAATTACCAGAAGTGGCGACTCAGATCAATTACCTTACAGCGAAGCTGCTTTAGCCGATTTTGAACAGCAATACTGTTACGATCGTTTTTGGGATCCTCATGCTTCCCATGGGAGTTTGAATAGTCGTTATTTGTGTTGTGGCCACGCTTTTTTAGTAGTAGGAAAATCAGGTGAATCCTTTTTTACAGATCCTGAAATTGGTATCTTAGGACAATTCCGCCATCAGTACTTTTTGATGTGTCTCATTCCTCATTTTCACAAAGCAGCATTACACCTGTTTTCAGAACAACTCATTACCTCCATTAGTCATTTAGATGTTCACCGGACTGAATCTCTGAAGAAATTTAAGCAGGAGATTCGAAATATCTTTTCTAATTTTTTGAGATTTACCCATCGGTATTGGTTTCACGAAGTTTCTAATCAGGCCCAAGCCCGAGATATGTTTAAGATGCTAACTACGCAACTGGGTACTAGTCAACTTTACTCAGATATCAATGGATCATTACAAGAAATGAACCAGTACCTAGAGAGTGATGATTTACGCCGTCAGGCCGAAACGGTAGTACGCCTCACTGTGGTCATGACCCTAAGTATCATTGGTACGGTCACGACGGGTTTTCTGGGAATGAATCTATTAAACCTTTCGGAAAATCCGTTTCTTACTAAGTTTTTGTTTTTCTTGGCAGTGTTAATTCCTACTACGACTCTTACTTTGTACACGGTGCTGAAGTCAAAAGCATTTTCGGAGTTTTTAGACGCGCTTTCGCATGAAGATTTACATTGGAAAAGCAAACTGAATTCTCTAACTAAAATCTGGCTGAATCGGTCATAGTAGTTTCAGTAGATAATCAGGGGAAAATCATGACTGGTACTCCAACAGAAGAATCTCTTCCACTTATTCTGATTGTGGACGATGCTCCCGTTAACATTAAGATGTTAGCAGATACATTGAAAGGGGACTACCGAATCAAAGTAGCGACTAGTGGTGCTACTGCATTAAAGCTAATCAGTGGAAAAGAAAAACCGGATTTGGTATTGCTCGATGTCATGATGCCACAAATGGATGGTTATACCGTTTGTGCGAAGATTAAGGAAAACCCTGATACCCGCGACATTTCCGTTATTTTTGTCACAGCGAAAACAGACGTGCCAGACCAAGAATTGGGTTTTAATTTAGGCGCAGTAGATTACATTACTAAACCTTTTGGTTTACCTATTGTGCGCGCTAGAGTGCGAACCCATATTAATCTAAAACGCAGAACAGCACTATTAGAAGAATTGGTTTCACTAGATAGCCTTACTGGAATCCACAATCGCCGTCGTTTTGATGAGATGTTCGCAGAAGAGTGGCGAAGGGCAATCAGAAACGATCTTTTAATCTCTTTGTTGATGTTAGATATAGATCATTTTAAGGCATTCAATGACAACTACGGTCATGGAGCAGGAGACGAGTGTTTACGAAAGGTTGCAAGCAATTTAAGAACGGCTTTAGTACGTCCCGGAGACCTTGTTGCCAGAATTGGAGGAGAGGAGTTTGTAGTACTTTTGCCTAATTGTGATTCAGAGGGTGCGTGCCACGTTGGAGAGAAAATTCGTTCTGCTACTGAAGAATTACGCATTCCCCATGAGTTCTCTTCCACATCAAAATGGGTAACCTTGAGTGTCGGCTGCACAACACTCCTTCCGAATCTGGAAATGGGGTCTAAAACACTGATGGAAGCAGCAGACAAAGCACTATACCTTGCGAAATCTCAGGGTCGGAATCGAATATCTGTTGCGAAGTAAACCCTCCTCCCGAAGGAGGAGGATGCGTGCCTAGCGGTAAAGCACGTCTGCAATCCAAGCACCAATAACGCCTGAAGTAATGACAAAAATGCGACTGGCGGCGGCCGCGGCTGGGGAGACCATAGGAGCAGTGGTTTCCATCCCAACGTAAAGTGGGATATTGCCGACCCCGTAGGTCATCCAGTTAACAGTCAAAACGCCTGCCATGGCACCAGCGGCCAAAACCAATGGATACACGTGGTCGGGTGGCTCGCTTTCAATTAACTCTACGGGTGCTTTGTTTTGTACTGGTTTTGGTGGGGTCGCGGCAGAGGCAAAAGAATGACCCAATGCCAACGTGGTAATCAAGGTAAATACGGGTAATCCGCGCATTAATCTTTTCTCCAGTTCGAGTCGATTATTGAGGTGTCCCTTCCGGACCACCATAGAGATAGTGGACGGCAAGTGCGCTTACGCCCGCTGTGAAGGTGGCTAGCACACGGCTACCGAGTGCGATATCTACAGGAGTTGGGTCTAGTGGTGCTGCCACAAAAGGCACAGAGCCCATCGGGTAAGTGAGCATGTTAAAAACTACGATCCCAATGATTGCGCCTGCACCCACCGCCAACAATCGATGATCAGAAGGCATTTTTTCCTCTACTGCGGTAGGCGCAGGAGGAGCAGTCTGAGCTGCGAGAACGGGAGAGGCAAGAGTGCCTGCTACCATCACGGAAAACAAAGAAGCAACGATCAATCTCCGCATTTTTCTTCCTCAAACAGGTTGGGGTCCGCACACCGTGCGGAGGGAAGGTGGCACACTAATGGTCATACAACCAGTTTGCGATCCAAGCACCTACCACTGCGCTGGTCACGGCAAACATTCGGCTGACGCCTACTGAAATTTCTGGAGCAATGGTAGTGGCAGGAGCAATAGCCCGTTCGAAAAATGGAAAACCAGAAGATCCAAAGAGGACGAACTGCGTGCCCACTACTCCGATGATCGCACCCAAACCTACTGCATATGGGTACATGGTTTCAGAAGGCGGCGTCGGCTCCTGGGTTTGTGCGTACCCCCCCACGGGAAGGGCACCCATGACCACAATCAAAGCGATTAATACTTGTTTACGCATAGATCTCTCCACTAGGAAACAAAAAACCTCCAAAAAACACAACGGACGTTATTCTATGCTGATTGCTTCGAAATCGCAAACCCTTTAGTTACTTGGAAAACCCAAGATTTTGTCTGGGAAGCAAAAGGTTATCGATTAAGCGAGTACGTCCGAGCTTCGCTGCTGCTAGAACAACCAGAGGGTGTCCTTTTTTTGGAAAAGATAGATCTTCAGCAGTCCGAATCGCACAATACTCGGGTTTGAAACTACACTCTAGGAGGTTTTTTTGTCCAAATTCTTCCAGCAGCTCAAGTTGGTCTTGTCCTTCTGACCATAAAAGCCGAATTTTACACAAGGTTAGATAGAGCATTGGGGCGCGGGCACGCTCCTCTGGGGACAAGTAGCGATTACGTGAACTCATTGCCAAGCCATCTAGTTCCCGGACAGTTGGACAAGCTACAATCTCGATCGGAAAATGGAGATCTCTGATCAATCGGCGAAGGATCGTCAGCTGTTGAAAATCCTTCTCTCCAAAGAAAGCTACTTTGGGTTGGATGAGATGAAACAAAATGGTTACGATCGTAGCTACCCCAGTGAAGTGCCCGGGACGCCTTTCGCCACATAAAATGTCACTTAAACCAGGAACTGAAACCTGGGTAATGTTAATCTGCCCAAGAGGGTACAGCTTATCGACCGAAGGTGCGAAGAGTAAATCGGTTCCTTCTTCCAGAAGTTTTTGGTAATCCTCTTCAAAGGTACGCGGGTACGCTGCATAGTCTTCGGAAGGCCCAAATTGGAGTGGGTTGACGAATAGGCTCACCACAAGGCGGTCTGACTCCGCTTTTGCCTTTCGAATCAACTGAAGGTGGCCTTCGTGTAAGTTGCCCATGGTGGGTACCAATCCGATGCGGAGCCCTTTCCAGGAATCTATTACCTTGCGTAAAAATGGGAGATTGTCTATTACCAGCGTCATAGATGGGCAAATTCTGGACTAAAATTAAGTTATTATAGGGCAGTGTTCATTTTGCCCAAAATGGTTTCCTTCACCCCTGAGGACCTGTTCTCATGTCTGGACCCTTAAAGCCGTCGTCGGGTGCAACTCCTGCTCCAAACCTTCCAGAAATCCCAAAGTACTTAGAGGACATCTATCACTGGGCGTATTTAAGTAGCGTGGGGCGCAAGTTACTAGATCGCCCCGTGGTTGTCTCTGCCATTCTTTGGGGCAATGCTCGTCGCCTGATGGAGTCCGCAGCCAATGAATTTGACCCTGGCCAAAAGGTGTTGCAGACTGCCTGTGTGTACGGTGACTTTTCTCCTCTTTTGGCTCGACGCGTTGGCCCCACGGGTCAACTCACCGTAATTGATGTGGCACCTATCCAAACCGAGAACTGTCAGCGCAAACTTAAACCCTACCCACAAGCACGGGTGCAAATTGCAGATGCCTCTTTGGCACCATTATTATCCAAAGAGATAGATGGCGTGTGCTGTTTTTTCCTCTTACATGAGGTTCCAGAGGAGTATAAATCTAAGATTGTCGATAACGTGCTCAATACGGTGGTGCCCGGGGGAAAGGTAGTCTTTACGGATTACCATCGGCCAAAGGCCTTTCATCCCCTTAAGGGCATCATGGCCTTAGTATTCAAAACACTAGAACCTTATGCCATGACCTTGTGGGATCGAGAGATTCAAAGCTACGCGACGCAAGCCAATGCTTTTCACTGGGAGAAGAATACTTATTTTGGTGGTCTCTACCAAAAAGTAGTGGCTACTCGGCGGTAGGGGAGTGTTAGTTCGGGGGGCTCCGCGCTCCCCAACCCAAAACTTTACGCCAACAGGGCTACCCACCTTCGATCGCATGTTTCGCAGAGTGTGTTTGGTGTAACAGGCTCAAAATGATTTCGTTAGAGATCCTGAGTCGGTTTGCCAATAATCTTGCGATATTTAAGTGAAGTTTTGAGGTCACCTTGGGTAAGTGTGCAAGGCTTGTCCCGTTTAGTCTAAGCACTGTACAGGATGTCATGGTGCGAATGGAAGCGGAACGAGCCCTATGTTCTACCAGTGCCATTTCACCGAAGGTTTCTCCAGGTCTGATCTTTGCGATCTCAATTTCGTGCATTTCGGATTGTCCTTTTAATACTTGCACTTCTCCAGAAATGAGAATATAGAGATAATCTCCCAAATCTCCTTCGTGAAAAATATACTCTTCTGCTTGAAACTGATTTTTATCCATGACGCGCAAGACATCAAGAAGATCTGTTCGATGAAATCCAGAAAACAAATGTACTTGAGACAAAAGACGAAGTAAAAGCGCGTCCGCCCGAGAACGAGAAATTGATTCATGATCTTCTTGATAGTGTACAGCGGAGGTCATGGCTACGTGCCCAGTAGTACCAAATCTAGCACAATGAAACCCTTCCTGCTACCAGCCTATAATACTAGGTTCTAAATTTCAAATGCGAGCAAAAAATGAATCACCCAGCTTTGTTTTCCGAAGGAGTTACTTTTCCGATTCTACCCAGTTGTGAGCATTTTGCCGGAAACGAAAAAATGGTTCGAAAGGCTTTTTCTCTCCAAAAGGAAAAAGGGCCTATTTTTGACGTTACCCTAGACTGTGAGGATGGGGCTCCTCGCGGTAAAGAAGAATCTCACGTTCGTGACATGGTTCGTCTTTTGCAATCTAAGGAAAATTTATTTAAGAGGGCAGGTGTCAGGATTCACGATAGTACTCATCCCGTTTGGAAAATGGAAGTAGAAACCGTCCTCGCAGGGGCAGGAGAGTACGTAGCTTATTTGACACTTCCAAAAGCAAGACAAGTCGAACAAGTTTCAGAAATGATTGAATATGTCCAAGAGACCGCGCTCACCCTAAACATACAACGCAAGATTCCGATTCATGTCCTCATAGAAACCCATGGGGCTTTACGAGACGTGGAAAAGATTGCAGCTTTGCCTTGGATAGAGGTACTCGATTTTGGGATCATGGATTTTGTTTCTGGGCACCACGGTGCGATCCCACTCACCAATCTAAAAAGCCCAGGACAATTCGAACATGCATTGTTGTATCAAGCAAAAACTAAGATCGTTTCAGCAGCATTAGCTCACGGGGTAATTCCCTCTCACAATGTCACCTTAGATCTAAAAAATGCCGAACAAACCAAACAAGATGCCAAAATCGCCCGGTACCGCTTTGGATTTCTACGCATGTGGTCTATTTACCCAACGCAGATTGATGCCATTGTGGCAGCTATGAAACCAGATCATTCGGAAGTGGGTAAGGCCATTCGGGTTCTTTTGGCGGCCCAAGAGGCGAATTGGGGGCCAATTCAGTTGGAAGGCGAACTCCACGACCGAGCCAGTTACCGAGGTTTTTGGACTTTGGTGCAACAAGCAAAGATGGCTGGGCACGTGTTTTCAACAGATTTAGGAGTTACGCAGTTGGTCAAAATTTGTTAGGATTAGGAGTTACGCAGTTGGAAATACAAGTCATTGATTCTTATGAACTTTTTACTTT
>CAUYTX010000145.1:0-4208 GCA_963575665.1 Gammaproteobacteria bacterium
AACGCTGGCGGTGAAGGCACCGTTGGAATATGGCGTCCTGAGAACCGCGAACCGATTTTACGTGCGTAGAGAGAGCATCATGGATGACGATTGACTGCGCACTCGGATCGGACTCCAACGTTTAGAGTGCATGCATACATTGCCCATCAAAGCTATAAGGTAATTTGAAACACTGGTAATTTGGTAGACAATCACTGTTGAACTGGCAAGGATGTCCTTGTGCACCTTTCAAAAAAGTAGGACCGACGCCTGCCTGTATTTCAATCCTTGTAACCTCGTCCAAGGGGGGACGCCAAGAAGCACATTCCCCAACGGAATGACGATTGGCAAATAAACAGCGATCCGTGCCATAACAATCGGTATCATCGTTACAACCAGGGCGATCTTCTCCAAAAACAAACTGAGTAAAAGAAAAAATTAAAACAACATATACTGCATATACTGCCTTCATTCCCTTAAGTCCAAAGCAGACAACGCACTTTTTAGAAATACTCGAGGTGTGTGTGGACTTTCTCGCGGGACTCGAGCACCATCTTTTTCTATTGTGACGGCATCGATTGATTGTGCAATTCCGAAGGCATCTCCGTAATCCCAAACTGTCCAACCAATGCCTGACTTTTCAAGAGAGATTCGGACGTCTTTTAACCAACGTGCCCAAGATTCTTCCCGTACTCCAATTCGCAATGCACCAAATTCTGTGCACACTAAACGTGATCCATGTTTTCTGGCCCATGTTTTAGCAACACTTATTTCTTGTTGAATGCGAGGTGAGTCCCAACTCTCATCAATGTAATGTCGAACCGCTTGGGTTACGGTAAATACATTGGCTTCTGGAAAAATTTGGAGACCACTTAACACCGTTAAATAGGCAGGATAGGCGAGACCGCTGACCATTCCATTAACATTTTTAGAGAAAGGTTCCCACGGAGCATTGAGGTGAGTAAAAAACAAAGGTTCGTAATAGTGAAACACATACCCCAATCGCTCTGATGTTAGCCCTTCTAATGCTTGCAACCCCTCTATGTTTCCTCCATGAATTCCGTCAATGAGCACCATGTGTTTTGGGGCGTATTTTCTAACTTCGTTTAGCACTGATTGCATTAAACGGCGATACGACTCAGAAGAAGTTTTGTAGTACTGTGGTTCATTCAATAATTCAAATGCAAGACTGGAAGTTGGGATTTTTGAAAACTTAGCTGCAATTGTGCCCCACAAAGCCACAAAAGATTGTTGTGCTGTCTCCTTTATTTCAATTTGAGTGGCTATGTTTTCTCCTGGGTGCATATCTAGGATCACGGCTAGATCGGCTTCTAAGATCATGCTAATAGAATCGCTCAATTCTTCTATTTGAAAATTTTTTAGATCTTGCGTGCTAGAATCCCAACCGTATCGAGCAGGATCGAAGGGGAGGCGAACATGATCAAAACCAATTTTTTTAAGTGTTTTGAGTTCCGCTAGATTAACGGGTTGTCTTCCCCAGTGTTGAAGCCAATGACTTAAGTTGACCCCTTTTCTAAGTGTAGGCAAATCCATTTCCTGCTCAAAACAATCTGTTGAAAATAATAAAAAGAGTAAGAGAAATTTTTTCATAAAGTGCTTTGCTCTACTAGTCGATCCTATAGTCCCACAAATTAGTGATCCCAACACCCATGGTGTAAGTGCCGTCCAAAGTAATGATTTGAAATTCTAAAGGAATATGACGACCTGCAATGAGACCATCATCTCCGATAAACAAATCTACGACATTCTTACCATCTCCGGGAGGCAAAAATCCGGTAATAGTTCCGTCGGGATGGTTAATTTTTTCACTGCCGTAAAAAACATGTATCAATGGGTAAAGACTATTCGCAATAGTGTCCCATTGCCGGTAGGGAAATCCCTTCGTTTTTAATACAAAAGCGATGACTCCATACCCAGAAGTGTAATAGCCTCCCGGTTTTCCAAGGTGCCAAGCTAAATTTCTTGCATTTAACCTGAGCCAAACGTCTGGAATGCCATCCCCCACCGGAAGCCTTGAATTTGATGCGAAATCTCTTGCCACATCTCGCCCCAATACATAGACGTAAGGCAAAGGCGGTTCTTGTATATTATCGCTTGCCTGAAATGAATGAGAACGAATTAACGGTTCAGAGCTTAAATTCCCCTTCGTTTCTCGGTAGGGCACTGGATCTGGTGCTGTGGAATCTGCAGAACGTTGCACAGAAGCACCCGGGTACCCCAAATAGATTCCTGCTTCTTGTTTCAAATAACCCGCTTTTGGATAACCTTGATACACCCCACCGGATCCAGTGCCTCCTGGGATAGAAAGGCTTTGATACCCATTGTACGTGCTAGATCTGGCTACAATTTCTTGGCTTCCCAAGAAAATAATCATAAAAAAAAAATCTTTTTGGAAGAATCACAATGACATCCATCGATATAAGTAGGAAGGAATATACCAACGCCGTTTATTAAACACTATGCCTGCCAAAGGTGCTTGTTGATCTAAAAGTTTATCTCGTAAACTAGAAATAACAGGTATTCGGGTCTTTTCTGCTGAAACTACGATAATAACCGCATCTACCTGACTACAAACTACAATACCATCTAAGTGCTGACTAGCAGGAGGAGAATCAATAATGGTAAGTTGGATTTTCTCTCGTAAGTGATGCCAAAAAGGGTTGCCATTGATAACATGAGGTGATCCAGAAGTCGAACAATTTTGGTGAGTACAATTTTGTTGGCTAACGTATAAATTAGATTCGCCTACTCTATGAACAGTAATAAATGGATCCTTTTTGTTTTTTGAAACATGGCTTGTACAAGATCGCAGGATTTTGTTCGGATCTATTCCCAAGTCTACGGCTTCTCCTGGTACCCCAGGAAAACCTGCAGTTCCTTTTTGAAAGGCTTGGTAGTGATTGCCAAAACCCCAATCTAAATCTAATAAAAGGAGGGGACCATCTGTGTAGCGAGAAGCTACGATAGCAAGCTCTCGGGAAATGCTAGAAACCCCTTCTCTTGGGTTTGCACCGATAAACTGAATAACGTAGCCCACTTCTGAAGATAAAAGGGGGTTCAAAATGTTCATCAAACGTACTGCATTTTCTCGAATCGAGAAAGATGTTTCTGCAAAAATTTTGGTCGTTTTCTTTTTCATTTTTTGACTCAACAATCAATGGAGAGACGTGCTAGTACATTATGTATTGGACGATCGTCACAAAGACCAAGTCTTGGAAAAGCTCGTGGGTCCTTTTTAGAAAATAGGGCAGAATTAGAAAGTGCAGCACTTTTGTATCCCCAATTCGATACTTGCTCTAAAGCTTCGGAATGCACGCTGCTCGGATCCCCATAAGGAAATGCAAAGTGAGAAGGTTTATATCCGATTTCTTCATAGAAACGAAGATCACTTTTTCTTAATTCTTCTTCTAGTTCTTTTGAAGTAAGGGCGGAGGCCGCAAAATGGCTATGCGTATGCACACCCAAGGTAACTAAACCACTCGCTGCCATTGTACGCGCCATTTCCCATGTCATATAGTGACCCTCCGTCTGAGTTAGAAAGTCAAGTCTATACTCTTTTTCAAGATTTCCTAAAAAAGATGTTTGCTTAGTAGGAGATAGAGTGCGGAGCAGTTGGCAAATAGTTTGGTATTTTTCTGCTGAATTTTTACAAGACCTCGCTAATGTTTCCACACCGCACCACCAAGCTGGCCGATCACGATCCAAAAATCCTGTCGTGAGATAAATCGCGATCGGGATGTTTCTTGTTTGAGCCCATGGAAACAATATCTCATAATTATCTAGGTATCCATCATCAAAAGTTAGACAAAGGAATGGTTGTTTGTTGGCGGCGACTCGCGAGAGGCCTTGTTCCAAAGGGATGATTTCGTAACCCTCCGACTGGAAAAGGTCGATTGCTTGGTTTAACACATCGATGGTGGTCCACAGTCCTGGATCTGCTACCCAGCCTTTGGGAATTTTCTTGCGAACTCGGTGCATTATCAAGATACCCCCTCGGCAATCTGACCACCACCGAATCCCTCGAAAGAAGCCAATCGTTCTCAAATGGCTCAGTAGTTTTTGTTTTTGGATCACTGATATCATGAGTTCCTCATGGGGAAAGCCTTAACTTCAGTCGAGGGAAAAATTTTAAAACCTAATGTAACCTGAGTTCGACGTAAGAAATAATGTAAGTTATTGTATCAGTTATTCTTTATTATGTTCTTACT
>CAUYTX010000146.1:0-4190 GCA_963575665.1 Gammaproteobacteria bacterium
AAAACAATAAATCTAACGAAATCAACAATTTGTGAATCCAACTGCGTAACTCCTATCACCATCGACTTTGTCGGAAAACGCTCTAGTTAAGGAGGGGTGCGCCGCAGGGGCGGGGTTGTTGTGTTGACGCACTGCCATTCTATGGTTTATGATTAAAAGTTTTCAAGAACTTTTCTCAGATGGGACTATTCAACATGTTGTCATCATTGCGCTTAAAGCGGTATTTATTGGCGGCCACAATGCTCTCGTGTGCCACGTTCGCCGCAGAACGTTCCGCGACGGTCACCCAACAAGAAGGGCAAGGAGTCCTCTTTTCAGTGCAAGGACTATCTTGCAAGGATATTACGGTTTGGTCTTGGAACGGTGTCGACATCACAACGACTCTCGAAGCAGCCGTGGCAGAGGGTACTGCGAATCTCCAAACCACCGAAACAGGATGTGAGGTAACGTGGCAGCACCCACCTACCTCAGTGACCACAAAAGGACAACTCAACGTACGTGCAGTCGCCTTAGGCGTTAGCATCGAAAGCATAGCCATGCCTACATACCAGCGAATCAGTGCGGGTAGATGGCATACCTGCGGATTGAAGACCAATAATACCTTGGCCTGCTGGGGAAACAATTCTAATGGCCAAGCAACCCCGCCAGCCGGATCTTTCAAACAGGTTAGTGCGGGTGGATGGCACGCTTGCGGTCTAAAGGCTGACGATACCTTAGTTTGTTGGGGTTGGAATGAGTATGGTCAAACGATGCCACCAGCTGGTTTTTTTAAACAGGTTAGTGCAGGGCTTTCTCATACTTGTGCTTTGGCAACTGATAATACTTTAACTTGTTGGGGAAACAATTCTAGTGGCCAAGCGACACCCCAAACCGGTTTTTTTAAACAAGTTAGTGCTGGCATGTATCATACCTGCGCTTTAAAAACGGACAACACCTTGGCTTGTTGGGGAAACAATTCTGATGGCCAAGCAACCCCGCCAGCCGGATCTTTCAAACAGGTTAGTGCTGGCGGGTATCACACCTGCGCTTTGAGGACGGACAACACTTCGACGTGCTGGGGATACAATGGACATAGCGAAACAACTCCTCCAGCCGGTTTTTTCAAACAAATTAGTACGGGACTCTTTCATACCTGCGGGTTAAAGACTAGTAATACCTTGGTCTGTTGGGGGGATAATAGAAACGGCCAATCATCACCGCCAACCGGACCTTTTGAGCAAATCAGCGCAGGTGCATCCCATACTTGTGGTCTGAAAACTGACAACACCATAGCTTGCTGGGGATACAACTCTTCTGGTCAAACAATACCTCCTGTTGGATTCTTCGAGACAGTCAGTGCGGGTGCATATCATACCTGTGGATTGAAAACCGCCAATACCTTGGCCTGCTGGGGATTTAACGAATCTGGCCAAGCAGCACCTCCTTCTGGATCCTTCCAGCAAATCAGTGCGGGTTCTAGGCACACTTGCGGATTGAAGACCGACAATGCCTTGGCTTGCTGGGGAGACAACGATTCCGGCCAAACAAGGTCTCCTGTTGGATCCTTCCAGCAAGTCAGTGCAGGTGGACATCATACCTGCGGATTGAAGACTGACAATACCTTGGCCTGCTGGGGTTACAACGACATGGGCCAAGTATGGCCTCCTGCTGGATCTTTCGAGACAGTCAGTGCGGGTGCATATCACACCTGTGGAGTGAAGACCGACAATACCTTGGCGTGCTGGGGATACAACGACCATGGCCAAGCAAAACCTCCTGCTGGATCCTTCCAGCAAGTCGATGCGGGTGAATATCACACCTGCGGATTGAAGACCAACAATACTTTGGCTTGTTGGGGATACAACAACTATGGCCAAGCGACGCCCCCCACCGGCACCTTTAAGAAAGTCAATGTAGGTTGGTTTCACACTTGTGGATTGAAGACCGACAATACCTTGGTCTGCTGGGGATACAACAATCAGGGCCAATCGACGTCTCCTACCGGCACCTTTAAGTAGTAGGTTGGTGTAGCGTTATTGTTGTTCCGATTAGGAGTAACGGTACCTTGGTAAGTTGGGGTGTAATTGTTTGGTAATTTTTGTTTTTGCTAAGAAACCCCCGATTCAAGTCGGGGGTTTGTGAATGATAGTTTTTTGCCTTCCCACACAGGAGGGTATCCTTTATCTCGAATGGTGCCCTAAATCTACTTTATAGTGCAAGGGATTAGAGGTACCATGGCCAAGCTGAATTTCCCACCCATGGAGATGCTTGTGCCGTCTCGTAAAACGCTTGCCAATGCCATCCGCGTCTTGTCTATGGACGCTATCCAAAAGGCGAAGTCTGGTCACCCAGGGGCTCCCATGGGCATGGCCGACATTGCCGAAGTACTCTGGAACGATTTTTTACACCATAACCCAGCCAACCCGCGCTGGGTCAACCGCGATCGCTTTGTACTCTCCAACGGTCACGGTTCTATGCTCATTTATAGTTTGTTGCATCTCTCTGGGTATGACCTTTCCTTAGAAGATCTGCGTTCCTTTCGACAACTACACTCCAAAACTCCGGGACACCCCGAATACGGATACGCCCCCGGAGTAGAAACCACCACGGGTCCCCTCGGACAAGGCATCGCCAACGCCGTGGGCATGGCCATTGCAGAAAAAGTCTTGGCAGGCCAATTTAATCAGCCCGGACATAACATCATAGACCACCATACCTATGTTTTCTTAGGGGATGGTTGCCTCATGGAAGGCATCTCGCACGAAGCCTGTTCGTTAGCAGGAACTCTTGGGCTTGGCAAATTGGTTGTTTTCTACGATGACAATGGCATTTCCATTGATGGGCACGTAGAAGGCTGGTTTACGGATAACACTCCAAAGCGGTTCGAGTCTTATGGATGGCACGTGGTGCCGGGGGTAGATGGTCACGACTCCGAAGCTATTTTGCGCGCAGTCCAAGAAGCCCGTTCAGTAGAAGACAAACCGTCGCTCATTTGTTGCAAGACTGTCATTGGGCATGGTGCTCCAAACCTTTGTGGTAGTCATGATTGCCATGGCGCGCCATTAGGTGAAGCCGAGATCGAAGCCACGAGAAAAAATTTAGGTTGGACTCACCCTCCCTTCGAGATTCCACAAGAGGTGTACCAAGGTTTTGATGCCAAAACAAAGGGTCAAACACTAGAAGAAGAGTGGCAAACCCGTTTTGCGGCTTACCGTGCCGAATACCCTGCTTTGGCTGAAGAATTTGAACGTCGCGTAGTTCGTGGCGCATTGCCTGCCGATTTCGAGCAAAAAGCCAGTGCTTTTGTTGCCTCTGTGGTTGCCAAAGCCGAGACTATTGCTTCTCGAAAGGCTTCTCAGAACGCATTAAACGGATATGGTCCTCTTTTGCCTGAGTTTTTAGGGGGATCTGCTGATCTGGCCAGCTCCAACCTTACCCTTTGGAAAGGATCTAAAGGGGTGAGCAAAGCCGTTTCAGATGGCAATTATATGTATTACGGCGTTCGAGAGTTTGGAATGTCGGCCATCATGAATGGAGCGGTATTGCACGGTGGATTTATTCCCTACGGTGCAACTTTCCTCATGTTCTCGGAATACGCAAGGAATGCGCTCCGAATGGCTGCTTTGATGAAGATTCAAAGCATTTTTGTTTATACCCATGACTCCATTGGTCTTGGGGAAGATGGTCCTACCCACCAGCCCGTCGAACAGATTGCAACCTTGCGGTTAATTCCTGGCATGCAAGTGTGGCGACCTTGCGATGCAGTGGAATCGGCAGTGGCTTGGAAAGAAGCAATCCAACACCGTGTAGGCCCAAGTTGTTTGATCTTCTCTCGGCAAAACTTGCGCCACCAGCCCCGCTCTCCTGAAGTGTTAGACAATGTTCGCCGCGGAGGGTATGTGCTGTCAGATTGTGAAGGTACTCCAAAGGCGATTTTAATTGCTACCGGCTCCGAAGTAGAATTGGCCACGGAGGCTCAAAAGGTGCTGGCCCAACAGGGTCATGCCGTTCGGGTCGTTTCAATGCCTTCTACCACAGTTTTTGATGCTCAAGATGCGGCCTATCGTGAAGGTGTCCTACCATCTTCCGTGATGGCGCGCGTAGCCGTGGAAGCAGGCGTCAGTGATGGTTGGTACAAATACGTAGGCATTAACGGACGGATCATTGGCATCGATCGTTTCGGGGAATCCGCTCCTGCAGGCATTTTGTTT
>CAUYTX010000147.1:0-4165 GCA_963575665.1 Gammaproteobacteria bacterium
TATACTCTCATCCTAATATTTTATCACCATCGACTTTGTCGGAAAACGCTCTAGTAATACGCACGCACAAATACACAACCCATATTTTTTATGGTATTGTTAGCCTCTGGTTCTCACTGTGATACGGGTACAGTTACACGTCTCGGCGCAAGTAGCCTTTCACCGTATCAAACCCACGCCAATTTTTTCAACAATTTCCTTCAGGGAAAAACCCTTATCTTTTAGCAGCTTTGCTTGTTCTCGGCGTTGAGCTGCAATGACCTGCCGTTTTGTCGCGTAGGTTGGTCGGTCGGTGGCACCCGACATCTGCCGACGGTCGCGCTCTCTCGCAGCGTGCCGTTCCCGAGCAAGCTGGCTAGGGATGATGGTCTTGAGATGTTGCAACTCGGCCTCTTGGATGTCGAAAAGGGCAATGAGGGTGCTATTCCGAGGGGTGTACAGTGGGGGATAGAGTTTCCCTTCAAATTCGATTCAGCCTCCGGCTTCAAATTCTTGGGCTTTACGAAAGAGGGTAGACAAGATAGAACCAATGTTTTTATCCGGTTCGAAACCTGGGCAGATTTCCTTTACCAGTTCTTCGGCTTCTTGCAACAAATTGGTTGAAATGGCAGCTCCAGAAAGGCAAAGAAAATTAAGCGACCAGTGAATATATTTTAAGCGATAACCGTGAGGAACTCCATTTTTTGTCCAACCCCGAATTTCAGCCAACTTTCGGAGATCTTCCAAACGATTCCAAGCAAGGTGTCTGCCAGAAAATACGCGCAATCCTGGAACCCGATCTCCGAAAACGACTTCCAATTTTGGTTTTTTGGGGAGAACCGTACCTTCAATGATGAGAGGCCGGGATATCTTCCGACTTGGCTTTTCTTCGTATTGGGCAGGGGGAACCAAATTTTCAAGTAAAGCAAAGGGATAGGTTTGTATCTTTCCGTCTTTTTGGTTTTCCCAAACGACACGAACGCGCTCACCCGATTTCGAGTTGATGGTATCGACGAGCCTCAAAACACGGCTGGCATCTCTGGCATTGGGATCCGCACCGAATTGGGACAAAACCGAAACTAAGTATTTCTGAACGGTGACCCATCGTGCCAAGTCAGCACGGAAAATGGGTTTTTCAAGAAGCCATTTGACTTGCAATCCGCGACCACTGAACAGGGTTAAGGAAGGAATAGGAATGCCTTTCTCGCTGCAAGAATTACAAACAGAAATCGCAACCTGTTCTGGAGGTTTTTCATTCCATTCTGTTTTGTAATAGTCCAAATCTACGAAACACAAACCCAGTCGTAAGAGATGAACAATTCGACGGCAAGGCACATTAAAATCGGCCTGAGAAATATACGTATCTCGATTTTTATCAACACGGGGGATAATAGTCTGGATTTCTGAAATCAAATAGGAACGCTGTTTTAGGTGTTCATTGCTAGGCACCTTCCAGAGAAGGGCGAAGAAGCCGTGAGTCTCCAGATCATGGTAGAGTTCGGCTTCTTCTAGGCTTGACAAAATCAGTTATTGGGTTAGCATAAAGTCTTCTGGTTCCTTGTCCTTTATTTGGTGGTAGGGACTGGGTGTTTGCCCCGTGACTTCAGGCTCTCGGAAAGTGTTGAGAGGTCACGGCGATTTTTTCTGGCAGAATTTGGTTGAGTCGAATCATGGGTCGCCCCATGAAGCTCTCAATTAGATCCGTATGTGCGACTTTCACCGCATACGGCTCCCGGTAGTATTGGTTTCTGACTAAGATTACGTTCGAACTTCCAATCTCGGCCATCACCTTGCCTGTGCTGCATAATGCGTCCCTGGTGACATGATTGGTGCACTGCTACCAAGTTTTTGTTTTCCCAATTTTCATGGTTCCCATCAACGTGATGTAAATGTACTTTTTCATCCTCCCAGAAATTTAATCCACATTTGCTACACGCGTGGTCTTGTTTCTTGAGCATTTTAGCTGTTGCACCGTCGTATTTGTCCGAGTTCCGTTTGCTCCAATAGACTAGATTGCCGTCATATGGGCTTGCGTTTCCTTTGACATTAATAAAACGGTTTTCTGACCAACCTGGGTTTGGGAATGCCTTCTTTACCAGCTTTTCTGCTTCATACCTGCTGGTCTTTTTCCCTTTCAGGAATGTTTTGAAGGCTGCGTAGAGTAGTTCAAGGCATCGATTTAATTACTTGCTATGGACGAATGGTGTATATTCTCTATGATTATCGAATTTATGGTAATAGGGTAAATCATCTAATAAAGGATGATCACTTTTGATCCATGTTGGAGTGTGCCAATAAACGTGGATTTATACCTTCTTACGTCAAACCCTGGTTACTCTGAGCTATTGAGTAACATTCTTTTTTTAACTTGTTAGGCGAAAATTTCATGGCACAATTTTTGTGGATTGAAGATTTTGAGAACAACGCAGCGGCAACTGCTAAAACTGTATTCGGTGGGCTTCTGCCGTATATGGACTTCAATGAGGATAAGGAATACCTAAAGGATCAGCTTGAAAAAAAGGGCGTTTTTGTCGAATTATCGTTTTTAGAGGGATTAAAATTCATTTATGATGATGAAAGATTGTCACGTATCGATTACATTCTTTTAGACATTGACTTAGATGTTGATGGTGGACAACTAGACGAAGATAATATATTAGAAAATTTTACGAAATTTTATGACTACGATGATACTGTTGATAAAAAAAATCCAAATATTAGAGCTAATGTTTTAGGCAACTTGAAGAAGGAGGCTGGCTATCATCTATATCATGAATTAATTCTAATTGGTTTTCCCCATCAAAATATTATTTTTTGCAGTAACCATGGAGAAAAGCAAAAACAAATTTTAGAGAGTTTTAAGAAGGGCAGAGTAAAAATACCAGAGATTTATACGAAAGATAAGAACGTATCAAAATGGGTTATCGAGAAGAACAGGGATCAATACACGAAGTTACGTAGAGGGATTTATGAAGGGTGTTATGAAATTTCTGAAAACATAAAAGGAGAAAATAATTTACTGATCAATGGATTTACTAAGCACGAAAAAAGATTCAGCACCGATGACATGCAAAACTATCTCTATATTATAAAAAGCTTTTTGCCTTTGCGAGTCCTTAGTAGTGATAAAAATAAAGGAAAGCTGAATCTATTCGTGAAGATTTTAGTTTACGAATGGGAGGCAGCTGACCATGTCGTTTATCTACTTTATTAACCACTTTTATTTCATGTTTTATTGGTCGTGATTTGTTTCCAGAAAATGGTCATTTGTACTCGGGTACCCCTAACTTTCATTGGGACATCATGTGTTGCAGGTCTTTTGTCAGTATGAAAAGGTGCAACGGATCTGTGGGAGACGAGATAAAACCAAAATGCTCATAGAAAGCTTTTGCTTCATCATCTTTGGCATGGGCGGCTAAGGCACGAATGCCGCCAATATCAGCAGCCTGTATCGTGCGTAACATGGCGTTTTTGAGTAAACCTGCTCCAATGTGCTTTCCCTTCCATGTCTCGTCTACTGCTAATCGTGCTAACAGCATGATGGGTATAGGATGTCGAGCCAACCCTTTTTTTAAGCGTTCATGAGCGTCTTCATAGGACACCTCACTGACCACCAAGGTATAAAAACCGATAACGACATTATCGGCTAGACCGACATAGGTTTGTGAGGCGTTGGCCCGTTGATTGGCGAACGCAAAGCGCATCAAAAACAGGTTTAAGGCTTTTTGACCGCAATCAAAGGCATCTAGTACGTGGGTGCAGGACAGTTTTTCTATCCTAAAATTTGTCATTCGAATCAATCTGTGATGCGTTCTCGAAAACACTCGGTTCCGTAAGAAGCCGTTCCATTCTCGGATGACGGCGTGGAGGCGCGTCAAGGGCAGACATGAATAGTTCCCACTTTTCCGGACTTAAACCAAAACGGTGCCGATTCGTCAACGTTTCCTCAGCCCGTGCTAATGCACTTTCTAATACAAACTCGCTGACTGAACAACACGCCGCGGAGGCTGCGACATGAAGGATCTCTTTTGCAGCCGGTGTGAGTCGCAAGTCGAGTTTTTCAGAGCGTGTAGCTGATACCACCATGGGACGACCCTCTCCTTTACTTGTCTTAAATAAAAGTATAACAGACTAGGAGTTACGCAGTTGAAAGTGTAACTCGTTGATTTTTATCAGATTTCTATTT
>CAUYTX010000148.1:0-4152 GCA_963575665.1 Gammaproteobacteria bacterium
CGGAGGAGATCTACGAACGGCTCCAGACTTAACGGAAATTACCTACCGAGGAGAGCGTCTTTTGTTTCAACTTGAAGAACCGAAATTGTGCTCATTCGGCATTTGGTGCCCAGTTCAGGAAATCCCCTAATGTTCAACACTCGCGCCATTACCCTCCCATTGCTAGGAAGTCTGTTCTTTCAAACCAGTGTCACTGCAGAACCTGAATTTTCTAGGTGTCCCGATGGGCTTTCCGGATTAAAGTCCACTATCTGGAAAACCAAAGAGATCCCAGTGTGCTGGGAAGAGTCTGCTAACAGTTTTCAAAAACAACGCTCTTGGGTGCAAGATAGTATTACCAAAACCTGGCAAAAGTACTCAGCAGTCCGTTTTACGGGTTGGGGATCTTGCGATTCCTCTAGCGAGGGCATTCGAGTCGCTGCTGGAGCAGGTTTCCCACATACTCAGGGGCTAGGCAACCAACTCGATGGTAAACCAGGTGGCATAGTACTCACTTTAGATTTTAGTCGTTGGGAACCCAAGTGTGCTGCTCCCAAAAACCAAGAATCTTGCGTTCGTACCACCGCAGTCCACGAGTTTGGTCATGCCCTCGGGTTTGCACACGAACAGAACCGCCTAGATGCGCCAGCCAAGTGTCGTGCCGAGGAACAACAAGGCACCGTAGGAGATATCAACATTACCCCCTACGATTTACACTCTGTCATGAACTATTGCAATCCGAAATGGGCAGGGAATGGCATTCTCAGTGAACAGGACATTGTTGGGCTGCAATCTTGGTATGGCAAACCCAATCAACCCCGTTACGAGGGGCAATGGAAAGTGACCTTAAAATACACAGACCAAACTTGCGTGGCAGATGAAGTCACTGCAACTGTTTCTGAAAACACGGTTACCGGGAAATTAACCACTCCTTTTGGTCTCGTGGTGCCATTTACTTCGACCATCGATGAAGATTCAAGATTGCAAGGATTGGAGTTTCGTTTGAGTGACAAGGACACGATTCGGCTGGTCGGAACCCTCATGGAAGGTCGGCTTTACAGTACCGATTGTGGTTGTGGTACCTACAAATTTGTTAGGCAGTAATCAGGAGATACCTAATGTGTCAACATTCCAGCAGCAAACGTGATTTTCTTCGCAAAGCAGTTGGTGTCAGTGCAGGATTGGCTGTTTATCCTTTTTTGGGGAAAAATACTTTCGCCAGTCCTAGTTTGGCCGCCTCCGGAGGTTGTTGCCTAGTGGGAGCGCAGGCTGCAAAGATCATAGATCGGCTCTCCCAGTTAGCGGCTTCTGGGGAAGCAGCCGCTTCTTTGATCCAAAGTTCCGGAGAAGAACGTTTAGATCGTTTACTAGGTGCAACGCTTGCCAACATCGCGGGCACCTTTGAAGTTCGGCCTGGGTTTGCTTTTTATGAGGATGGCGAGGATCCCAATGCTTTAGCTCTGCCAGAGAGTTACTTGCCCTCTACCAATGGTACTGTTCTTTTGGGTCGCAGTCTTTTGCACAATGAATTGGCGCGTAGTGCTAATGGTGACATGGCATTGACCGCCATCTGTGCTCACGAGTTTGCCCACATTGCCCAATATGCCTACCAGTGTCGAGATCGTCTGCTACGTGACCAAACCACACACAAGCTCGTCGAACTTCATGCGGATTTCTTAGCAGGCTATTTCCTTGGGAACAACAAATCTTCGCTGAAGTCTGACCAACTGATTGAGATTGGGCTTGCGTGGCAAAACTTAGGGGACAGTAATTTTACCGATCCCTACCACCATGGCACGCAAGAGGAACGCCTACATGCTGTGGAAGCCGGTTTCCGCTCTGCAAAGCTCCCCATGGCTACCGCAGTAGAGGTTGGGATGAAAAGTTTGTGGGTTTGACATAGCTAAAATACGTAAAATAGAAATACTTGAGTGCTTCGGGCAGAAACCACCCCGCCCTTCGGGCACCCCTCCTTGGTTAAGGAGGGGAGTTTGATGAGCCAGCACTCTAAAAAACTCTCGCCCCTGCTAAGGGGGCGGGAGGGGGTTTGGCAGGACACGGTCTAACCATTTAAGGTTAATTCAGCTATAAATGAAAAAGATTATCTTTTTGTCTTGTCTGTTGGTTGCTTGTACCCCGACGGAAGAGCGAATTGAAACTGCGCAAGGAGGAGTTCGTCTTTGTGCAGATGGTGCGCGAAGTTATTTTGGTGCTTGCCCAGAAGATACCCACGGCTATAAACCAAGTTCTTCACCAAGGGTAGTGCTCTCTCCACCCGCGCCAGAGCGATCCCGTCCCCCTTCAGGAAACCGCACTGATTGCAACGCTTCGAGAATGCCTGGGGGTCGTTTGCCTCCAGATTGCCCACCTCCCACTTTTTCTCCTCAAAGTACGCAATTAAAAGACGAAGAGGCACGACTTGCCGAGGTCAAAAGGCAACGAGAAGAGTTAGAGCGCACCAGAATCGAAACGGAAGCCCAAACAGAGCAAACTAAACTAGAGGCAGAGAGAAGGCGTATTGCCGAGGTCAAGAGACAACAAGAAGAGGCTGAACGGATTGCCAAAGTTCAGGCAGAAACCCAAGCAGAACAAGCAAGGCTTGATGCGGAAAAAGCTAGATTGGCTGAATTGAAAAACAGAAACACGGCAACTCTAATCCATGGTCGCTACCGAGACAATGGCAATGGCACCGTCACCGACGTGGTTAACAAGCTCCGTTGGAAACATTGTGCACAAGGCCAGACCTGGACGGGAAGCGTTTGTGCTGGGGAAGCCACCAAATACACTTGGAACAATCTCCCAAAATTCTCTAGTGGCTGGCGAGTGCCGACTATTGAGGAAGCAAAAACGCTTTTGTATTGCAGAAGCACTGAAAGGTGGGGAGAATCTTTAACGGCTAATAGAAATTCTGATTGGAATAAATTAAGTAATTCGGAGAAGTATGTATGTGGGAAAGATACCTATGGTACCAGTGATAGTCTTTCTATAGATAAAGAAGCATTTGTCAATACACCATTGTGGATATGGACTTCTACAGAATATGAGAAATATGCCGGGAACGCTTGGTTCGTCAATTTCTACAATGGGTACGTCGGCTACCATAATAAGAGCAGCGACAGTAGCGCGGTTCGAGTCGTTTCTTCGAGCCAGTCTCCCCAAAGTACGCAATTAAAGGACGAAGAAGAGTTAGAGCGCACCAGAATCAAAGCGGAAGCCCAAGCAGAGCAAACTAAACTAGACGCAGAGAGAAGGCGTATTGCCGAGGTCAAGAGACAACAAGAAAAGGCTGAACGGATTGCCAAAGCTCAAGCAAGAACCCAAGCAGAACAAGCAAGACTCGAAGCAGAAAGGGCACATATCGCCGGAATCAAGAGGCAACAGGAAGAGGCGAAGCGGCTCGCTAGAACCCAAGCAAAAACCCAAGTGGCGAGCACATCAACTCTAATCCACGGTCGCTACCGAGACAATGGCAATGGCACCGTCACTGACGTGGTCAACAAACTCCGTTGGAAACGTTGTGTAGAAGGCCAAACCTGGACGGGAAGCACTTGTGTTGGGGAAGCCAAAACATACACTTGGAATACTCTGCCAACATTCTCTGGTGGCTGGCGAGTACCTACAGTGGAAGAAGCCAACACCCTTTTGTATTGTAGAAGTACTGGAAGTTGGAACACACTAAGTACTTCGGAAGAATATGTGTGTGGGAAAGATATTTACAATACTAGCGATAATCCTGCTATAGATGAAGAAGTGTTTGTCAATACTCCATCGTGGATATGGACTTCTACATATTCGCCAAGTGCATTTTACGCTTGGGTCGTCAGTTTCGGCAATGGGGGTGTCTACAGCTACCTTAAGAACAACTACTATGCGGTCCGAGTTGTATCTGCGAGCCAGTCTCCCCAAAGTACGCAATTAAAGGACGAAGAAGAGTTAGAGCGCACCAGAATCCAAGCGGAAACCCAAGCAGAGCAAGCAAGATTAGAAGCAGAAAGTGAACGTATTGCCGAAATTAAGAGGCAACAGGAAGAAAGAAAGCGGCTCGATATTAGTAGGGTTGTCAGCAGCATTATCAAATTGTTGAGGACGGAATGAAAAGTTTGTGGGTTTGATAAATGTAGGAGTTACGCAGTTGGAAATACAAGTCATTGATTTTATGAAAGTTTTCTTTTT
>CAUYTX010000149.1:0-4135 GCA_963575665.1 Gammaproteobacteria bacterium
CCGTGTAAATCGCGAATGTCCGGGCTTTTCACCCCTCCGGATTTAACCTGAAAAACGCGAAAATTGAGGTCAAACAAGCAGAACTGACCCCACAAGGTTTGTTGGTTCGGTTATATGACACGGATGCACAGCTCAAGGCACAAGATGTCGCACGTGAAACCCTAGGACATGGGTATGTAGTTGCTTTGAATTTAGCACCCTCCACACCGAGTTGGTTGACCTCTCTTGGGGCAGCTCCCATGTATTTAGGTCTTGATCTTCGGGGGGGTGTGCATTTCCTCATGCAAGTGGACATGAAAGCAGCAATAGATCACGCGGAAGAACGTTACGTCAGTGATACTCGGTCTATGCTTCGGGAGAAAAAGCTGCACTACCTCACCGTGGGACGCACCAGCGATGGTATAGAAGTGAAATTTAAGGCACGAGAAGACCGTGACCAAGCATTAGAGCTTTTGCGCAAAGATCTACACGAGTTGGAGATTGTCTCGCAAGACGCTCAGGATGGTTTTTATGCCATGGGTCGTATTCCAGAAAAAGAACGACGTACCATTGCTAAAACCGCAGTCCAACAAAACTTAACTACCCTTCGAAACCGTGTAAATGAACTGGGCGTTGCCGAGCCCGTTCTTCAGCAACAGGGTGAAGACCGCGTGGTAGTGCAATTACCTGGAGTGCAGGACACTGCACGTGCCAAAGAGATCTTGGGTGCCACTGCGACCCTAGAATTTCGAATGGTAGACGAAGAGCATGATGCCCGAGAAGCCTTGGGTGGTCACACTCCAGCTACTTCCAAACTTTATTATGAACGTGGTGGACGCCCCGTCCTTTTGCAAAAACGTGTCATCTTGACTGGTGAATCTGTCATTGATGCGGCTTCTGGCATTGAATCCCAAAGTGGTTCTCCGGCAGTTTTTATTACGTTAGACGCAAAAGGTGCCAGAATCTTTAGTCAGACCACTCGTGAATTGGTCGGAAAGCGCATGGCAGTGGTCTTCATTGAAACCAAGCGTGAGACCAAGATGGTCGGAGGACAAGAGGTCAAGGAAAAGAAAACTGTCGAAGAAGTGATCAACGTGGCCGTTATTCGGAGTCAACTTGGAAAGAGGTTTCAAGTCACTGGGCTAGATTCTACTAGTGAGGCTCGCAACTTGGCTTTGTTGCTCCGCGCTGGTGCTTTAGCAGCCCCCATGGAAATCGTAGAAGAGAGAACCATTGGACCTAGCCTCGGACAAGACAACATTACTACTGGAGTTCGTTCCGCAGTGATCGGCTCACTGCTGGTCATGGGATTCATGGTGTTGTATTACGGATTGTTTGGTGTGATAGCCAATGTGGCACTTTTAGCTAACATCGTGCTAGTGATTGCCTTACTCTCCATTGTGCAAGCAACGCTGACTTTACCAGGCATTGCAGGTATCACCCTCACGGTAGGCATGGCAGTGGATGCTAACGTTCTAATCAATGAGCGGATTCGCGAGGAATTGCGAAATGGGAGTTCACCACAAGCCAGCATTGCCGCAGGGTATGACAAAGCTTTTTTAACTATTTTAGATGCCCACGTCACCGCGCTCATTGGTGCTATTGCGTTGTTCATGTTCGGAACTGGGCCGATTAAAGGATTCGCCGTGACCTTGAGCTTAGGTATCCTGACTTCTTTGTTCACTGCCATTATGGTGACTCGCGCCATCGTCAATTTGACCTATGGTCGTCGTCGAATCGCACGTGTTTCTGTATAGAGAACAGGAGATTTGCAGTGGAATTTTTCAAAACAGTTAGTAAGGTTGATTTCATGGGCGTACGGTGGACTGCCATCTCTGCCTCCGCTTTCCTGTTTGTGTTGTCCCTAGTGGTGTTGGTGCTCCGAGGGTTGAACCTCGGAGTAGATTTTACCGGCGGGACAGTTATCGAAGTAGGGTATGAACACCCGGTAGACCTTTCGTCCGTTCGGACTTCTTTAGGTCAAGGTGGCTACGTTGATGCGATGGTTCAAAACTTTGGTACTACCCACGATATTCTGATTCGGTTATCCCCTCGCCCAGGCATGAGTACTGCCGAACTCAGTGAAAAGGTGTTGGGCGTGTTGCGCCAGAGTTCTAGTGAAAATCGAGTAGAAATGCGAAGAGTGGAGTTTGTGGGACCACAAGTTGGAGGAGAATTAAAAGAAGCTGGTGGTCTTGCCATGCTCTTTTCTACTTTAGCAATCTTAGTGTATGTTGCCTTTCGTTTTGAGTATCGAATGGCTGTAGGTGCCATTGTGGCCATGTTCCACGATCCAGTCATGATTTTGGGTTTTTTTGCCGCCACGGGAATTGAATTTGATCTCACCGTGCTCGCAGCCCTGTTGGCAATCATTGGCTATTCACTGAATGATACGGTAGTGGTATTTGACCGAATCCGTGAGAACTTTGGAAAATTGAGAAAAGATACGCCTCAAGAAGTGACTAACCGATCCGTGAATGAAACACTTTCCCGAACCCTGATGACATCTTTTGCGACATTGTTAGTAGTGATTGCAATGTTTTTATGGGGCGGAAACGTGTTGCACGGCTTTTCTTTGGCATTGATTATTGGCATTTTTGTAGGGACTTACTCCTCTATCTTTGTGGCAGCACCCGTGGCCTTGGCTTTAGGGCTAAATCGACAAGTTTTGTTGCCTCCAAAAAAGGAAGAGGAGAGTGGTGGGGTGCGGCCGTAGTTTCTTTAGATTGAAAGTGCCCCGAAAGTCTTGACAAAGTTCTAAGTAGTAATGGATACTCATTCCACTGTAAGCTCTGAACTGGTTTCGCGTGCGTAGCGAGAGGGAGTGGTTCTGCCTGCGCGCCAAAATTAGATTCTAAACTGGTTACTGTTACAAAAAAACTTAAGAACGCAATGCCTCCCCTGGCTGAAATCAGGGGTTTCCTTGCGAGGAGTCTATGACGACGACCTTCGTACGTATCTCCCCACGACGCCTCGCGAGTGCTTTCGTCGCCCAGGTGGAGCAATTGAGCGGCCAGAAGCTCTTGGCCTGCTACCAATGTGGGAACTGTTCTGCGGGTTGCCCGATGGGTGCCCACATGGACTTTCTCCCCAATCAAATTATCCGATTAGTTCAACTTGGCATGCGGGATCAGTTGTTAGCTTCCAATGCCCTTTGGACTTGCGTTTCCTGTATGACCTGCAATACCCGTTGTCCAAAAGGGGTGCGCATTGCCGAGGTCATCGAGGCCGCTCGTGAGATTGTGCTACGTACTAACGAGAGAAAAGATTGGCTGCAGGTAGCAGATCTAGCACCTGCTGCTTTGGCTGCATTGCCGCCCATTGCAGTCATCAGCGCCATGCGAAAACTGACTTCTTAAGAGCATACTCATGCCCAAAGCCAAAAAAAGCGCTGAATCCGCTCCAAAACTCATTCCGCCTATCAAATTGAGTTATTACCCGGGATGCACCCTCAAAAACCACGCGCGAAATTTTGATGATTCGACCGTGGCTGCGTTGGGTCGTCTTGACGTCGAGGTAACAGAGCTTGAAAACTGGAACTGTTGTGGCACCGTTCATGGTCTCACTTCAGATGATTTAATCCATCGTGCAGCTCCCCTAACAAACTTGATTCGAGCCAAAGAGGCTTCTGCCAGTGCTTTCATGACTTCTTGCGCCATGTGCTACAACACGCTCAAGCGTGCTAATCAGCACTTGCGCGAGGATCCAGCCGCATTGGCCGTCCTCAATGATTTTATGACCCTCGAGAAAACAAAGTATGCAGGGGATGTCGATGTTGTACATCTTTTGGAGGTGTTGCGCGATCGTGTCACCCTCGAAAAATTAAAATCTAGGGTCAAAAAACCACTCCAAGGGTTGCGAGTTGCTTGTTATTACGGTTGTTTGTTGGTGCGCCCAAAATCAGTGGCTTTTGATGATGTAGAGAATCCCAGGGTTATGGATAACCTAGTAGAGGCACTCGGAGGAACTCCGGTACCTTTTTCGATGAAAACAGAATGTTGTGGTGCGTACCACACCCTAGATCGCCCAGAAATCATTGCAGACCGAACGACAAAAATCCTTGCCTCGGCCCATGAGCACCATGCCGACCTGGTGGTGGTCAGTTGTCCCTTGTGTGCACACAACTTAGACCACAGGCAAGAGGATGCGAAACAAC
>CAUYTX010000150.1:0-4135 GCA_963575665.1 Gammaproteobacteria bacterium
TGAATTTACAAGTTCTTGATTTTGTTTGATTTATTGTTTCTAACGAAAAAGAAAAATTTCATAAAAATCAATGACTTGTATTTCCAACTGCGTAACTCCTATTGTAAAAATCCTATTTTCCTATTAAAACTTAATAAAATCAATGATTTATAGATTCAACTGCGTAACTCCTATTTCTATACATTCAGAAAAACGTTTTGCGTTCCGTACTACAGCTTTTGCTAATGCCTCTGCACTATCTACGATAGGCAAAGATGTGCTGATGCCCTCCACAACGAAAGGAAGTTCTGTACAACCCAAAACTATAACATCTGCACCCATTTCCTCCAAAATCCCTAACAATTCCTGAAAATGTTTTCTGGTGTTACTCGTAACAGAATTGTTTTTTACCTCTTCGATAATATTTCTAACGGTAACTTGTTCTTTATCACTAACTTGTAAAACCTTGATGCCATATTTCTCCAAAAACTGCTCGTAGAGCCTCCCTTTAACCGTGACTTCACCTGCCAAAACTCCCACTGATTTTGGGCCGAGTATAAGAACTTCTCGGCATGTTTTCTCTATCATGTTTATAAATGGGATATCTACTTGCTCTCGTACCCTTTCAAGGAAGTAGTGGGCAGAATTGCATGGCATAACTAAAAAGTCTGCGCCTGCAAATTTCAATGAATTTGCACTTTTGACTATTGCAGGAACAGGATCATCTTTATTGAATAAAAACGCGCGAGTACGGCTAGGTATCTTTGGGTTATTGTCGATAATAACGTGAAGATGGTCACGATCTTTTTTAGATGGGGTATTGTCTAAAAGACATTTGAAAAAAGAGAGAGTTGCATATGGTCCCATGCCTCCAATTACCCCAACTACCATATCATCTCGTTGCATCGTTCTTTCTTACGTATTTGAATAATCGATGTTCCTGGGGATTTTTTTCCATTAAACCAGCCCTACATTGGCTCGTTCTTAGAAAATTAGGATATCCAAGTACTTTATCAATTGAGCATAAAACTTCACGGAACGCGTACGCCATCTTGTAGGTAACTCCAGGTAATTCATAGAGACGGGAAGACAGCTTGGTAAAGCGTTTATGAGCATATGAGAAATCTGAATAAACCTGGGTAAACCCTGCTGCTTCAAAAAACTTCACATACTCGGATTCAGTTCTATAAATAACTGGATACTCCCCAGTCTTTTCTACCCTAGAGGAAAGCTGCACCGAATCACGAGTAATAATCGATCCGCCTGGAAGTAATAAATTTGTAGCCTTGGCAATACAAATCTCAACCACATCATCATTCATATACTGAAGAACACCTGAAAAGAAAATCAGGTCAAAATGACAATTTGATTGAAACTCTAAAAAGTCGAAATTCTCAAACCGCACATTTAATAATTTGTTCTTCGCTGCTTCCCTGTTAGCAACAGCAACCATATTAGGACTAATATCTAATCCGATGTAGGATTTCACTTTCTCAGAAAAAAAGAGTCCCCAACGTCCCCCTCCAGAACCAATTTCTAAAACTACTGAACTTTTCTGAGTAGGAGAAAAAATGCTCAACAACCTTTTTTGTTCTGCCTCACAACGATAGATTGCCTCAAAAACACGGTCTTGACCCATTAACATTCCGGCATATGCCCCCCCGAATTCTGATTGTTGGGCTACTCGATTCCAGAATGCTACGTTCTGTTCGTTGTTAATCATAAACCCTCATAATCTCCTCTATTTTTTCTGCCATAGTTACTGCTGCATTGCCCGGATTAAAAAGCAGTTGGTCACGTACTATCTCCCTATCAAGCTTCTTGTAACCAGGATCCTTTTGGTAAACAGAAATCGCAGTGCCTAACTCCGCAATATTACGAACTACTATCCCAGCGTCTCGACCGACATTGCAGGCCAAGTCAGTGAGTGCTTTTGATCCGTCAATGTTATAGCGGCGAGGTAGATATTCGGAGTACAAAGTCGGACAATCCCAGTAGATCATGCCTATGTCCATTAGGATTCCATCGAACGCAACACCACTGTAATCCACTAACATTACGTCAGATGCAGACAGCGCAACCGTCGTATCTAAACACCCATCCAAGGGAAAAAGACATCCTTCCTTCGAATTGTACTTTACGATTTTTTGATTCCAATCCTGAAAATTTGGAATATCTAAATTGAATTCATCTCTAAATTTTCCAACACAGTAAAAAGCAGGATGTGGTTTAACAATTAGATTAATCTCGAGAGAAAGTAAAAATTCGATGATCTCCGATCCATGTAATGCTAACGAAGAACAATACTCAAAAGAAGGTGCATAGACCACGGTAAACCTAGAAGGATTCAGGCCTAAAGATTTTCTAGCAGACCCTTTATCAATTTTCCGATTGATCTTACTATCAGATAACGGTTGGCCTACTTCATAGAATTTGATCGTTGGCCAATGGGTATTAGTTCTTCTAGCGTACAGATAGTAATCCCGCATCAAAGGACCATAGAAAAACAAAGCATTGATTTTGCGATAATTAAATATTTGATATGTGTTTCCTTTTGAAGGTTGACCGTGAAAACAACATGCCCTGGTTTTACATCCAAAATAGGGAAAAACCATGCCCTGGTCTACAGACAAAAAGAAATTACAGAAAAACAAAAACCTAGAAGCCTCTTCTGCCCGAATCCGAAATAAAGAAACATCAATAAAAGACTCCATCCTTGCTATTTCTTCATGCCGCGTCAGCACGAACAGGGAGATATGCTTCCTAGATTCTCTAGCGCACAATTCTGACAAGACTGGTTCAATATGGACGATCTGACTAGCTGCACTAACGTGAAACACAACAACCCTATATCCTTTTAATCTGTCAAAAAGCATTTCCACGTTGAGAGGAATAGCGCACCGCAGTGCAATAGCGAGGAATTTTACCTTCCTAAAAATTTCCAACCTCGTGAGCATGTGATCCCAAAAACTCATTAAGACAATAGACTATTAATATACCTATTCTGATTTTCCAACCAAGCAAGTACTTTCACTTGTTCTTTCATGTACTCATCCAAAACTGAAGTTTCAAACTTCAATTCTTCAATGTAATCATTATTTTTTAAAATTTCTTGAGTTTTTGTAACCATGGAAAACAAATGATCTACAGAGTTAGCAGATTTTCTCCTTAACAGACCTAATTCTGTTGGGCGGTCTTTCTTCCTAAACGGAAAAAAATGCCTCGTAGTCCGAGGTTCGTAAAGATTCCCAGAGATAGCAGTTGCACGAACGTGTTGTTTGGATATCCATTTACGCCGGTCGTACTTAAATCGGTGTCCTAAATGGTTGCCGACAAAAATTGACTCATCATCATAGTCACAAAGCAATACCGGTGAAAGTTCGTATCCATGTTTTAAAAGGAAAGCGTACCTGTGTGACCCATCCAGCACTGCTAGGGTAACCCTATCTACAATCAGTGGCTGATTCATCACGTTGTTTTCAAAAATATCTACCTCAATGCCTTTAAAATGAGTTGGATTGATTTTTTCGATCGGGCGCAATTTTGCAGTTTCAACAAGATCAAACTCTACTATGGACGACTCTTTAGCAAGATCAGCCCTAACCATTACACCTTCGAGGTAAGTTTGTCTTTCCCGAGTGCCAGAAAAGATTGAATCCATCGATCTTTCGACATACTCAGTTCGGACACCCCTTTCTTTCATACGCTCTAAAACTATTGGATTTCCAGAACAACACACATCGAATTCTAAATCAATTAGAGCGGTTCCTTCTTCCACCGAACCTTTAACGTGAACAAATTCAAAATTTTTCTCTGGAAGTAATTGCTTCAATAAACCAATTACATCTGCTATCTGCATTACTGAAGGTGCAGATTCCGTTACACCAACGATCACCCTATCGTAACGAGAAGAGATATGCCTTATTGTCAGCAGATGTCCGACATGTGGTGGTTGAAACCGTCCAAGGAAAAGTGCAGTTGCCATGCTGAAACTATCCTACCCTGAGTTTTACGCAAGAAAAAACGTAACTTGTTGTATCAGTTATGATTTTAGGAGTTACGTAGTTAAAATATAAGTCTTTGATTTTTATAAAAAAAATCTTTATTTTTCGTCAAAAACAATAAATCCAACGAAATCAGTAACTTGTGAATCCAA
>CAUYTX010000151.1:0-4127 GCA_963575665.1 Gammaproteobacteria bacterium
CAGTAGTTGCATTTTTTTCTGATTCAGCTATTAGCAGCGTTCCAGAATAATAAGCAGATGCAGCATTTCTACTTGTTGTATTTCCTCCATACATAACATCGTAGCATAACGCATCAACAATATATCCTACATCTCTAAAACATTTACTTGAACTATAAGTTAAATCAGGATAGTAATCTAATACATAAGCAATGATTTCTGTTTGTATATATGTTTTATTAGCAACTAATAAATTTTTAGCTTTAAGGGCATTACTACTACGTGCAGTAGCATTATTAAACACTAATGCAGAAGGAGTTGATCCATTAATTATATTTGTTATTTCGGTAAATTTTGCATTAGCTGTAGAAGTTGATAGTGATTGAGATGTTTGTGTTTTTAAATAATTTATAGCAAATAGTGTTTGTGTTAATTCAGTATTCAACACAATGTTTGTTGAAGTTACTCCACGACGATACGCATTACCAGAAGTAATTGAATTATAATTAGTTCCAAATGCTATATCGTATGCAACACCTGTTAGAATAAAATTAGCATCTCTTCTGCATGTTGTTTTATTATATGTTAATAACGAAGTCCCGGTATTAAAAATATATAACAATGTGTTGAAGTTATTACTAACACTTGTACTAACGGTAGCACCACCTATTGATGTTACATTTGATACAACTAGATTTTTTAAATATGATATAGCATTACTAGTAGTGGTTAATTCTGTACCAATTGCACCAATATATCCTGTATTTTGACTCCAATATTGTAATCCAGCAAATGTTGACTGACTAGTTCCTTCATATAATAAATCAAACGCCACTGAATCAACAATTAGACCTACATCTCTATTACATTTAATTTGATTGTATGCAAATCCATTTGAATAGTTAGTATTAATCCAACTAATTGTAGCTTCTTGTAATAACGATTTATTAGCAACAATCGCATTGTACGCGGCGACGGTACTAGTACTAGTAGTTGCAGCACCATTAGGGACAATTTGATTTGTAATCCCATTTGTACCAGTATTCAATATGTACAATATTTTATTGAAATTATTTGTAACTGTTGTAACAGCAATTGCTCCGCCGGTTGCACTAGTAATAGCAATTACTTGATCTCTTACATAAGCAATTGCTTGACTAGTAGTAGTTAATTCTCTATCAATTGCGCCAGTGCGTCCTGTTTGACTCCAATATTGTAATCCAGCAAATGCACTTTGACTAGTCCCGCCATATAATACATCAAACGCAATAGAATCAACAATAAGACCAGTATCTCTATAGCATGTTGCAGTATTATAAGTAAAATTACTAATATATCCTACTGTTTCTTCTTGTATAAAAGTTTTATTGGCTTGCAATATTGTTACAGCTTTAAGAGCATTTGTAGCTGTAGTTCCGGTAGATGGTGCATTATATGTTATAGAAGGAACTGAACTTAAACCATTTCCAAATATATTTAATAATATATTTGACAAATTTGATATACGATTATACGCAGTACTACCGCTTGTAAGTAAAGATAATATTTTATTTGTTAAAAATGAAATTGCTTCATAAGTTTGTGGTTTCTGAGTAGTAACTACTGGGGATGTTACTGCTCTATAATAACTTGCTCCTGCTTGTATAGTTTGATAATTGGTGTTTAACACCATATCATAAGATAATGCTTCAATAATATTTCCTACGTCTCTACTGCATTTAAATTGATTAAAATCAAATCCCGGAAATGTTTCCAGAATATGATTGATGGTTAATATTTGTAATTTTGTTTTTTCATCTAAAATAGTTTGTCTAGCATTTCTTAATGCGGCATTATATTGAATATTATCTGCTGGAGTACTTAATGGATATACAACATCTGTAGAGCCAATTGTAAATGCAGTACTTGCTGCAACTGTATAATAATTACCAGCGCCAAAACTTAAAGCATCACCTATAGCTGGCTTAGTTCCAAGTCCATCAATAACAAACGTTCTACCGCTAGTAGCACCTACAACTTTACCTGTATGTTTAACAGCGCCGACGCCGTCTGCATATAATGCATAATTACCAAAACTACTATTACTGTTTGTAATAGAGCAAAATCCGCCCGATTCACATAAAAATCCTTTATCGCAGCAAATAGTAAACACAGAGACTAACTGTGTATATCCACTGTTTAACATATGAATGCCGATACCACCTTGATTATATTGCGTAAATGCATCAACAACCATACTCTTTGTACCTAATGCTAAATTGCCATCTACACGCATACCGGTGCCATCTGTGGTCATGCTTGTACAATTTTGTACATATGGGCTTGTTGATATAACACCTGCACCAGTTAAGGGGAATGATATCGCTGCTGCGGGTGCTTCATGTCCATGGAATGTCATATGTGCAATGTATACACCATTGTTTACATAAAATATATCGTTAGTTGCAGTAGTAGCTCTAACATTAACAGATCTTAAATTATCTCCTACAATAGAAACAAAATCAGGAACCGTAATAGGAGTAATTTCAGTATAATCACCACTTTTAACAAAGATAGTAGTACCAGTAGTTGCGACCGCTACTGCTGCCCTAATAGTAAGTTTAGATTCGTTTAAAGTCGTTCCGCTATAAGAATCATTGCCGCTTTTACTTACATATAATACATTTTGAACAGCAATAGTAGGACCTTGGGGACCTACTTGTCCACGACTACCAACATATCCCTGTACTCCACCGTAGGGTAAATCATTCCAATGCAGAATACCGTTACCAATTTTAAATAAATTAGAATCAGTTTCTATACCCATTTCTCCCTGGGCAAGAATAGGATTTGCGGTACTTGTATTGCTCCATTCTGTGGATGTACCGCGTCTAAATTGAATTTGAATTGCCATTTTTAAGTGTTATGTGTAATTTGTAATATTTATGTTAAAACTCCGCCTGCGTCCAAACTGGTAATTCCGCCGTATACTGAATCAGGGCGGCCGCCATCAAAATTACCAATAATTGCTTTACTTGCAGATCCTGTATAACCATCTCTACCAATAAATCCTGCACTACCTACGTATCCTGTACTACCTATATATCCAATACTACCCGTATATCCTTTATAAACTGCTGCTCCGTCAGCACCTTGACTACCAGTAAATCCAAAACCAAAACTACCTGTAAATCCCCTTTCAGTGCTTGCAGAACCTGTGTAACCAAAGCTACCCCAATATCCGTTACTTCCCCAATAACCAGCACTACCCCAATAACCTTGTTGCCCTTCACTGCCGGTATATCCTACACTACCTATATAACCACTTGCTGTGCTAGCACTACCTGTAAATCCAGTAGGACCAAATACTCCTCGACTACCGGTATAACCAAAACTACCCCAATAGCCTGTAATACCTTGACTACCTGTAAACCCTACACTACCTATATAACCACTTGCAGTACTTGCTGAACCAGTGTATCCCAAACTACCTGTATATCCTGAACTACCTGTAAATCCAATAATACCCCGTTCACCAACACTACCAGTAAATCCAGCAATACCCACACTACCAGTATATCCTGTACTACCGATATATCCACTAGCGGTACTTGCTGAACCAGTATAACCTAAACTACCTGTGTATCCAATACTACCAGTAAAACCAATTATACCTTGTGTGCCTGTACTACCGGTATAACCTTTACTACCTGTATATCCTGTACTACCCCAATAGCCAACACTACCCCAATAACCTGTAATACCTTGATTACCTTGTGGACCTTGTATTTGTCCTACATTGATCCAGCCGCCTCCGTTCCATACCCACAGATATCCATCTACTGTAAGATAGCCGTCACCGGGGTTGTTGCCTGTTGATGGAAGAGAAGCACTATCTGCTACTGATCCTAAAATATTAACAGAAGTGCCGTCTGCTCCTCGACTACCACTATACCCAACACTACCAGTATAACCACTAGCAGTACTTGCTGATCCTGTATAACCTATTTCGACTAATTTCCAATTTGCTTCAGTGTTAGGACTTGCACCAGTAGAATTATTTCTAACATCACCAGGTAATAATTTATATGAAAAATATGCACCACCTGCTCTAGTATAGCCGCTAGCAGTATATGTTGTCTTTACAAATACCAGCATACCTTCCTGTA
>CAUYTX010000152.1:0-4107 GCA_963575665.1 Gammaproteobacteria bacterium
AAAACAATAAATCTAAAGAAATCAACAATTTGTGAATCCAACTGCGTAACTCCTAATTGTAATGGATAATGTAGCTTTTCATAAACGGCTAGATAACCTGAGTTCAACGTAAGAAAAAAGGCTAACTCACTGTATTTATTTGATTTATAGAAATCTTAGAAAGAAGGTTTCAAACATTTTGGATACCTAAGTTTGAATGAGTGCTATGTGGGTAAACATAATACTTGAGTTTTTTAGTAAAATCAAAAGAAAGAATAACTGATACAATAACTTACATTATTTCTTACGTCGAACTCAGGTTATCCATGATGCCCAGAAAATCCTTTTCGCAAACTTCAGTTCATTCGAAAAAGGAAAGGAGGGCACAACTTTTTTTTAATGGGACGTCTGGTGTAGTATTGTTTATATTTGGGAGTATCCTCAACGGATCTATTTATTTCTCTTTTGAACCTGTATTCGTTAGTTTTTTTTTTATTGGCTTAGTAATAGCGGTTTTCTCTCTATTTTCTCTGACTAGATTTGAACTTTCTTCTTTTTTCTTTGTATTTTCTATTTGTTGGATTTGGGCAGGAGTAGCAGCGATTTACTCATTGTATGCTGGTGATTTTTTACAGAATCATCTGGACGCTGCCTATTTTTTTAAAATCTCTTCTGGATCTAGTACCCAAGATTTCGGAGCAACCTTTTTTCTTGAGAACGGCGGCGCAATTTTGGTTTTTAGGTATTTTTATGATTTATTTTACGCCTTGGGGTTTAACAAGAGTCCATACATTGGAATCGCGCTTAATGTTAGCATGGTCTCCATGGCAGCTATAGTAGGCCTAAGAATGGTCGAGAGCGTGTTTGGGAATGACCGAGAGAGGGCTGAAAGGTTTATATGGGTGTTTTCGTTTTGCGGAATTTTTTGGCTTTATTCATCTATTCACCTACGGGATGCTACTATCCTAGTGTTTGTATCAATCCTTTTTTTGGCGTGGCTACGTTATATGCAGAATTTGTCGGCCACCAACTTTTTCCGATTGTTAATATTAACCGTTTTAGGATTTCCAATCCTTGGTTCAATGCGTAGAGAGTTTGTTTTCGTACCTGTTGCTTTATTTCTTTCAGGAGTAACTGCGTTCTTATTTTCAAGCTATGAATTAACTAGGCGAGCTAAGTTAATATTAGGTGTTCTTTCTCTGGGATTACTATTGTCCGCTTATGTTTTTCTGGAAACTCAGACAGATGTCCTAGAAGCTTTAGAGGCTGGTAAAAAAACGTATGAAGGGATTTCTTCTAGGGAAGGATCTTCTGATAGTCTTGGAAATTCTATTATTGTCAATCAGCCTTTTCCAATAAAAGTGTTGTTAGGTTTAGCGTATCTTTTTTTGTATCCGATTCCGTTTTGGGTTGGGTTTCAATTTGATTCTGTTTATCCGCTTTTTAAATCTTTACATGCGCTCTTCATGTATGTGTTTACTCCGTTGTGTATTTTTTCTTTTTTACATTTTTTCAAAAAAGGGTTTCGAATAGATTCTCAAATCTTATTTCTTGCATTTACGATCATTGGTTTTGCGCTGAGTATTTCTTATACCTCTTTGGAAAATCGTCATTTCGGTGTTTTCCTTCCTGCTTTGATTGTCCTATCACTTATTCCAGATTTAACACAATTCAAAGAAAAATATGTTTACAAAAGATTATTATTTCTTTATTTGTGTATGATAGGATTAATTCATTTAGCTTGGTTCGCTTTGAAATTTGTTTTGTAATTGGACAACATTAATGAAAATTCTCATTTTTTTACCACAGTTTCTTTATGGAGGTGCAGAACGTCTGGGAGTGGAGTTAGCAGTGGATTTAAACCGAAAGGGTGTACATGCTGATGTTATAGGTATGTACTTTGAAAACTATAAGCATTCATTAGAAGCAAGGAATGAGCTAATCCAACGTGGGGTACCTAAAGTTTTTTTTCTGGGATTGAGTCCAAATCCGTCCATCTTAGGATTATTGTTTGGAGCAGTAAGGTTAAGTCAGATGGTACGAGAACAAAAATATGATGTGATTGAAACCTCTTCTCTATCCACTGGTGTTATTGCTTCTTGGGCCTGTCGTGGAACAGGAGTTCGGCATGTTGTTGGTTTGCACCGGACTTTCAATCGGAGTGAAGATTATTCACTTCGGTTTATGGTTTTTTTGATTTCAGTGAGACTGATTTACAAGGCTCAATTTTATGTCGTGTCTAATTACGCTAGGAAATCTTGGAAAAATCTAAATCTTTTTTCTACAAAGAAGATTTACACAGTGTACAATAGCATAGCACCTAGTAGAGCTATATCTTTCAACTATCGAGCACGACTTATTCGTGAATTAGGTGTAGATGATTCTGTTAGAATTTTAATTTGTGTTGCGCGTCTCGCACTGTATAAGCATCAAGAGCTCGTATTAGACGCGGTGGCTCCTATCTGTGTTGAAAAAAACTTAATTCTGATTTTTGTCGGCAGTCCAGATTTATCAATAAATGGTACGCGTGAAATGCTACTTTCCATTGAAAATAAAATATCGAAAAATTGCTTACGTGAACGGGTTCGATTTCTTGGGCAACGTGAAGATGTATATGATTTAATGACTGCTTCTGACGTACTTGTACATGCAGCTAGTCGTGAGTCATTTGGTCTGGTACTTGCTGAAGCAATGTCGTTAGGACTACCAGTAGTATCCACAAGTGTTGAGGGTATTCCGGAAGTATTAGCTGAAACTGACTCGATCCTGGTGCCTCCAGGAGATTCACTAGCCCTAAGAGAAGCTATTCTTACAGTTCTTTCGAGGTCTCAAGAAGAGGCCGTTTCTGCGTGTGTGAAAGGTAAGACCCGGGCGATGCAATTTGATCAGGATCATCGTACCAAGGCTATGGTTAGTTTGTTTAAAGATGTGATATCTGGTAGGTGTTAGACATGAGACCTGTAAATCATCCGCCTGTTGTTCTTTTTCTAGGAAATGGTCGTAGCTATCACACCCTAGACTGGTTCAGGAGTGCACAAAAATTAAATCCTGATAACCAACCGGTGTTGATCACTGATTTAATAGTCGGGGAATCGTTCAAAAAATTAATTACAGAAAACGATCTGGTTCGTAAACTTCTGATATTGGATAAGTTTCTATTCAAGAAGCAGTGCAGACTTGGAGATATTTGGCGAAATATCTTGAAGCTGTTAGCATTTCCGATCCAGATCGTAAAACTCCGTCGTATCTTAAAAACGTACGAAAACCCAATTGTGCACGCTCATGCGATGTACTACATAGCTTTAGCTAGATTCACTGCCGACAAATATGTCGCTACGCCTCAAGGAAGTGAACTTTTGGTTCGTCCTTACAAATCTCTAGCATATCGATTTTTCTCTGATGTAGCCCTTGCTAGGGCAAGTCGTATTACGGTTGATTCTAGTGCAATGCAAAAATCGTTACGTAATTTGTTCAACTTGGATGCGCAGGTAGTACAAAATGGGGTAGATTTAGATTCGATTATGAGTCTGAGGTCTACTGGAATTACTAGAAATAACCTTGTTTCTATTCGCGGATTTTCGAGTAACTATCAAATTGATCTTTTGCTCAAAGCTCGTGAAAAGGATGCGCCAGATACCCCGATTCATTTCTGTTATCCGTTTGTAGAGGCTGAGTACAAAGACTCTCTCAAAAATAGTATAATTGATAAAGACAAGGATCTTGGTCGGTTGGATCGATTAGATTTGTACAAATTGTTACTTAGTGCAAAATTGGTAATTTCAATACCTTCAAGCGATTCATCTCCAAGAAGCGTTTACGAAGCCATTTTTTGTAATTGCATTGTTGCCGTTACAAACGGTGCATGGATCTCACAGCTTCCAAAATGTATGTTTTCAAGATTAATAGTGGTAGATCCGTACTCTGAGTTTTGGTTGCGAGATGCATTGGCATTTGCGAATGCGTGTGCTGATATTCCATACGTACCCTCAAGTCAAGCGATTGACCTTTTTGATCAGAAACGGTCTATGCAGAAGTTTTATGAAGAGATATATCCATCCTTCACATCCATAGGCTATAGCTAAATCAGCATAAAACGGTTAGACCGTATTCTGTGAAACCCCCTCCCGC
>CAUYTX010000153.1:0-4091 GCA_963575665.1 Gammaproteobacteria bacterium
ATGCTGGTCACCCGCTCCACCATGGCTTAAATCGGCGGGGTCACTCGACATCCCTATCTCGCTCCGTCGAGACTAAGACTAATTTTAGCCCATAAAAAACGACCTGGTTCGTCAACACGAGTAGTCTGAGAGAAACCGGAAATCATCGCGCCATTGCGCGAGAGGTACTCTGCATAAGTACGGTCAAACAGATTGTCTATTCCTGCTGACAACGATACTCCTTTCTTTAGACGAGCACTTCCATTGACCGAGAAAACCGAGAAGCCGCTACCGGGCCCAATGTCTTGGCCAGCGATGTTGCCATAGGAAGTGTCCGTCCGGTGCTGCGAGGCAACGGCTCTGAGCAAAACACCTCCACTAAATGTGTCTCCAGTATATGTAAGCCCAATACGACCTTCTAAAGGCGTAATTTGGGCTAGAGGTGTGTGGCGTGTCTCATTTTCACCACGGACATAGGCTAACGTACCGTATGTCGTCCAGTGGTTGCTAACACGGTAAGAAAGATCCGCTTCACCACCGTACAAGGATGCATCAATATTCTCTGTCATATAATAATTTTTCATGGCGTCTATTTGATGCAATTGAATATAATTGCTTACCTGAGAATAAAAGGCAGAGAGCGTACTTTGAAAGTTTTCTGTCTGATAAAGAACACCAGTATCCAGTTCTGTACTACGTTCTGGTTTAGTCAAGAAAGTTCCGGTGACTATACCGTTTACGGCAGGCCCAGTAATCCGATTTCTTTCCCAATAATCGGCAACCCGTCCAGCTGTCCCTAGACCTAAGTAGGTTGTCGCGGAATTGCTTATTTCGTGTTCCCATCGCAAAAACCCTGCAGGAAGCGTTTGACGATCCGTACGTCCGGCAGTATCCGTTGTAGTACGAAGATCAGAAACTTTGCTTTGATCGGATCTCAAACCGGTTACTAATGTGTCCTGTTCATTTAGAACATGCTTAAGTTCACCAAAAATTCCAATGTCTTCAAAATGCATATCTGGGGTTCGAGATACGCTGTCAATCGGTTGAGCTATGCTTCCGCTACGTAACTGATGTTCGTTCTCTTGATAGTCTAGGCCGACAGTAAGCTGGGTTGCATTTGCTAAAGCTAGCTCCGTCCGAACGCGGCCCCCCTCAGTAGTCCTTTTAGGATTGTTCCACATGCTCATTGCAGATGGAGTGCGCAAACTAAAATTATCCATGATATGGTCTACGCTACTGTGGAAGATTTGAAACTCTGCCTTTTTCAGTACTGGGGAAAGATTTTTTCTTTCCAGACGTAGCCCATACACTTCTCGATCGAATTGAATCCCATCCATAGATCGGTCGGCATACGCTGCTTCCCCATCACTCCGATCTGCGCGTAATTCAATCCGTGTGTCTATGCTCGGAGTCCAAACACCAATCACACCAGCGTTCCAACGGGTATATGCAGAGTGGACTTTTTTTCCGGACCCATCTTTATAATCTTCTGCATCGGAACGAGTTCCAGTAAATTGCAGGTAGCCAAGTGGAGAACCAGTAGATGCATTCATTACTTGGTCATTGCGACCAAAACTGCCTGCTAAAAGACTACCGCGAGCCTCCACAGTCTTTGTACTAAAATCTTTAGGAAGTGTTTCAAAAAGTACTGTTCCAGCAAGGTTACCAGGACCGTAAAGTACGCTCATCGGCCCTTTAAGGACTTGGACGCGGTCATAATTTTCCGGAAAAATATAAGCGGTGGGAGGATCCATACGCATTCCACAACCACCTAGGTTAGCTTGCCCGTCAACGAGCAAGTTGATCCGCGATCCTGCCATGCCTCGTAAAACTGGATCGCCATCCGTACCTCCTTTACGAATAATGGAGAAACCCGGGATATTCCTTAAAAAATCTGCACCATCATTGGCCGGCATGGGTTGCCGTGGTTTCTGAGGATTAGTGACAACTTCCAATGGATTTGACATCCTCGGTGCAGTAACTACTACTTCTTCAAGTGCTAGTATTTTTTCTGATGCGTCTTGTGAAGAACTATCAGCGTAAACTGGTAACGTCAAGGCAGATAAACAAGTGACTGGTAACGAAAAAAAACGGCTAAAGGAACTCGAAGACATCTTCATGAGTGAACACCTAGGTCAAATGGGCTCAAAAAACTTTTACCACCTCACGAGGCTGCATATTTCATACCGTACCGAAAGATTAGGTCTTCTATATGATTCAGCTAAAAATGTATGAGTCATATGCCACACAGGTCAGTTAAAAAACATATCAAACGGACTGTGAGTCTATGAATTTGTTCGTCCCTTTTGTTATGGGTTTGTTGAGCAGTACACATTGTTTGAGTATGTGTGGCCCTATTGCTAGTACTCTTACTTTTAGCCTTACACAAAAAGTTCGTGTCGAAGTACGCTACTTATTGCCATATTTACTGGCTTATAATTTTGGTCGGATTCTCATATACGCTGTAATGGGGACGTTTTTTGGAGCGTTAGGGGCATTTTTTTTCAAAGTATTGCCACTCGGGCATCTTTTATTACAAGGAATATGCATAATACTAATTGTGGGAACAGGTTTGTATCTCGGAGATTGGTTTCCAGATTTTGCTCGTATTGAGATGATAAGCATTTTTTTATGGCGCAGACTAGAGATCTATGGCCGAAATCTTTTGCCAGTAGATTCAATTTTTCAAGCACTGGTTTTTGGAATGTTTTGGGGGTGGCTTCCTTGTAGCTTAATTTATTCTGTTTTAGCTTTAGCAACCGTTTCTGGAGGACCAATAGAGGGTTTACTGGTTATGGTTTCCTTCGGAGCAGGTACGCTACCTATAGTAGCAGGGGCCGGATTGTTGCCTAAAAAACTACCAGAAGTATCAAAATGTTTGAGGTATTTTCCGATTAAACAATTTGTTGCTGTTTCTTTTGTTGTTTTTGGTTGTTTAGAATTTTTTCACCTACTTATCTCTTTTAAAAATTTTGCCGATTAGTGTTATTTATCACCTAAAAATGAATACCTTGAACCAAACGTTACTCGGAAATTCTCCCCAACTACAAATGGTACTACGTACCGTCAGGTTAATCGCGTCTACGGATGTGACTGTACTAATTTTCGGAGAAAGTGGTACTGGCAAAGAGCTAGTAGCACGTGCTTTACATCAGGAAAGTCGTCGTAAAAATCGGCCTTTTGTACCCATTAATTGTGCAGCTTTGCCTGAAGGATTAGCAGAATCTGAGTTGTTTGGCCACCGTCGTGGCTCTTTTACTGGAGCCACCGCAGATCAAGTTGGTCGTGTCCGCTCGGCCGAAGGCGGAACACTCTTTCTAGACGAAGTTGCGGAATTACCTCTTACCATTCAAGCAAAGCTATTACGTCTTTTAGAATCTGGAGAATGCCAGGTAGTAGGTAGTTCTGTACCAACTTTTTGCGAGACCAGGATTGTGGCAGCAACCCATCGTGATTTACGTAGCTGGGTCAAAATGGGACGTTTTCGAGAAGACCTCTATTACCGGCTCAACATAGTTTCCCTTGAATTACCTCCATTACGGGCAAGATCTGGGGATCTATTTTTCCTTCTACGACATTTTACAGAATCTTTTGCACATCGTCACAAATTAAATATCCCACGTTACTCCTCAATCGTCCTAGAAAAAATTCAGTCCTATTCTTGGCCAGGAAATGTGCGTGAACTTCGTAATTTTTGTGAACGAATGGTTGTGCTTTTCCCGGGTCATACTATTGAACTAAATGATCTCCCTGTTGAATTCCACGATGCAGCATCTTCCATGCACACAACAGATTTTCATTTACCAGAAGAGGGAATAATTTTACAAAAATTGGAAGAAGAAATAATTCGCCAGGCTTTGTGTCGAGCAGAGGGCAACCGAAGTCGGGCAGCTAGATTGCTAGGTCTCACACGTGATACGTTGCTTTACCGAATGAAGAAGTATGCCATATCATGATAAATCATCTTTTTGTGTGTGAAAAAAACGTCCTAAAAGGTGGGAAGGGTATCAGTTATATCAGCAATCGGGGGTGTTTTATAAAATTTTTGAATACTTTGCTACGGAGCGAGACAGGGATGTCGAGTGACCCCGCCGATTTAAGCCATGGTGGAG
>CAUYTX010000154.1:0-4075 GCA_963575665.1 Gammaproteobacteria bacterium
AACATAACTGATACAATAACTTACATTATTTCTTACGTCGAACTCAGGTTATTTTTAAGCCCGTTTGATTTTGAGGTATGTTCCATGGCTCGTTTAGAAACACCTATTTGTGATTTTGGACAACCTGCGGTAGGTTTTGCCTTGCGTGGCGTTGATGGAAAAATCTGGGAACTACAAGAGTGCAAAGGAGAGCGTGGCCTAGTGGTAATGTTCATTTGTAACCACTGCCCTTACGTTCAGGCAATACAAGAACGCATCATCCAAGATGCCCGAGATCTGTTGGTGCATGGAGTCAAATGCGTTGCCATCATGTCGAATGATGTTTTGGAATACCCAGAAGATTCTTTTGAAAACATGCAACAAATAGCTAAAAAATACAAATTCCCATTCCCATATTTGTACGATGAAACGCAAGAAGTCGCACAAGCCTACGGTGCGGTCTGCACTCCTGATTTCTTTGGATACAACGCTGACCTTAAATTGCAATACCGCGGACGACTAGACGAGAGTCGAAAAGAAACCATCATTTCTGCTCGCAGAGACCTATTCAAGGCGATGAAGCAAGTAGCCGAGACTGGCATCGGCCCTGTAGACCAAATTCCAAGCATGGGTTGTTCAATTAAATGGCGGGGTAGTTTCTAAGACCTGGACACCTCCACGACGAGCCAACGCAGAAAATTCCTCTAAAGAAAGCTCACACATTGCAATCCCTCGTCGATTAACGAAGAGACAACGACCAGTTTCTGGGCTCCGCCAAGCGAGTTTGACTCGCCGAGGAATTTCTTCACATCGGAGATCAAACCAAGTACCTATAGTTAGTTTCTTTACGTGTTGGACGTGTTTGTCTTCTACCACTAGTTTTGGTACTAAAGGGGTAGTACGTGTTTGGGTAACGGACGTGTGGGACCTCATAAAGAGAGGAGTTACTGATTCTATTGTGACAGGTTCCTTACCGCGTAGAGCTGTCATTTGATAGCTCTGAATCTCACGGATCAAGACGAATCTTTGTGTCTCTGTCACAATGAAACCATCTTTCAGAGCTTCTTCAAGTGCCTTAAGCAAGGATTGGGCTCGTGCTAAGAGCTCGTCTTTTTCTTTTCTGGAGAGTTTTGGTTCGATACTCCAAAACAAATCGTCTAAAAGTTTCAAACCTGCTGCATATTTCCCTGACTTAAGATCCACGTATGCAAGCAACAGGTAATGTCTCCAAACTTCTTCTAAAAACTGACGAAATCCTGCAGGCAAAAGCCCCCGTTGCGAGATCCGAGACTCAAGATCATTTGCTACCTGCATTCGAGCCAGCTCCAGTCTTTCTTTGCCTTCCACTGCGCGAATTTCACGGCTTTCAGTAAGGTTTGCACGCTTTTGTTCTACAGATAAAAAGTTTTGAAATTCTTCCAGCAGCGTTTGAAACAGACTAGATTCTGAAACACCAGAAACTACTTGTTCGATAACCTGTTCTACTTTAACCCGCAGACTGTCTTGCGGATTTCTAGGATCAATTTGAATGCTTGCCTTGCTTAATTCGCTTAGGAGAATCCTGGCAGGGTGATTTTGTGATTCGAAAAAGGACGAATCCGAAGCAGCTACTTTTGCAAGAGCAGGTTGTAAACGACTCAACGCAGTCCGAAGTGGCACTGAAAGGTTGGTATCAGTTCTTATGTGCTCAAAAATTTGTTTGAATCGTGTTTTTCGATCAGGGGTGTTCACAGATTTTTAGGCTTCGACTTTACAAGTCCCCGACTTTATTGGAAGGTTCCTGACGACTACTTAACCGCCTTGTACTGCGCACTTCCGTCCTGACACGCTCCCGTAATGTTTTCCCTGCTTTGAAGTGAGGCATATGTTTGCCGCGCAGGTGAACACTACCACCCGTTTTTGGGTTGCGTCCCATGCGAGCAGAACGATAATGTAAGGAAAAACTACCAAAACCCCGAATCTCTACACGATCTCCGGTAGCAAGCGAATTAGAGATCTGGTCGATCAGTGTCTTGATCGCCAATTCCACATCTTTATAAGCAAGATGGTTTTGTTTACGCGCAATAGCGCTGATGATATCAGACTTTGTCATTAAAACCCACGTAGCCCACTCTAATTTGGGATACGCCTCCCAGCTAGGTGTGTACCGGTTTTTTAGAGAACCGGAAAACTCTTATTTTTCTGGAAAAACAACTGCCTGACTCGATTTAGTCGGAGTTGGATTCGTTGCGTTCCATCTGTTCTTTGATCAGGTCGCCCAAGGTGGTAGGAGAAGAAGTAGGACGACTATAGTCCTGAACTGTCTCCACTTCTTCTTGGGTATCCTTTGCCTTGATAGAGAGGGTAATGGCCCGGTTCTTGCGCTCTACGCCAATGAATTTAGCTTCAATGGTTTCCCCGACGTGTAGGTGTGCCCTAGCGTCGTCAACTCGATCTCGGGAGATTTCAGAAACGCGCAAACTACCCTCTACGCCCGGTTCCAGGTCAATGATGGCACCCCGAGCATCGACTTCCCTAACCACTCCCTTGACGAGGCTGCCTTTTTGGTGAACAGAAAGGTAGTTAGAGAATGGGTCTTGGGCAAGTTGTTTGATCCCGAGCGAAATCCTTTCACGTTCACCAACTACGGCCAAAACGACTGCTTCCAGCTGATCGCCTTTTTTGTAGTTGCGAACGGCTTCTTCCCCAGAGACGTTCCAAGCGATGTCTGAGAGGTGAACCAATCCGTCGATCCCACCCTCTAAACCAATGAAAATGCCAAAATCCGTAATGGATTTGATCGCACCACTGACTCGATCGCCTTTGTTGTGGGTAGTTGCAAACTCTTCCCAAGGGTTGGGCTGACACTGTTTCATGCCAAGTGAGACTCGGCGGCGTTCCTCATCAATATCCATGACCATGACTTCCACTTCATCGCCGATTTGCACCAGCTTAGAAGGATGGATATTTTTATTGGTCCAATCCATTTCGGAGACATGCACCAATCCCTCGACGCCCTCTTCAACTTCAACAAAACAACCATAATCCGCGAGATTGGTGACTTTCCCGAACAGGCGAGCACCCACCGGGTAGCGACGTGAGATCGCTTCCCAAGGATCCTCCCCAAGCTGTTTGAGACCTAGCGAAACTCGGCTACGATCTCGATCGAACTTCAGGACTTTAACCTCAAGCTCATCCCCTACTGTAACCACTTCGGAAGGATGTTTGACGCGTTTCCACGCCATGTCGGTAATGTGCAGCAGCCCGTCGATCCCACCCAAATCTACGAAAGCACCATAGTCAGTGAGGTTTTTGACTACTCCACGAGTAATCATGCCCTCGTGCAGATTTTCTAGCAGGGCACTGCGCTCAGCACTGCTCTCACTCTCCACTACAGCGCGGCGAGAGACTACCACATTGTTGCGTTTCCGATCGAGCTTAATGACCTTGAACTCAATTACCTTGCCTTCCAGATAACTTGGGTCTCGGACAGGCCGCACGTCTACCAAAGAGCCGGGTAGGAAGGCTCGAATATCTTCGATGTCGGCTGTGAAGCCACCTTTAACCTTGCCAGTGATTAAGCCAGTAACGATTGCTCCCTCTTCGAAAGCCTTTTCGAGTCGGGTCCAAGATTGTGCACGTTTCGCTTTCTCACGTGAAAGTTTGGTCTCACCGAAACCATCTTCCACGGCGTCCAGTGCAACATCAATGAGGTCACCTACAACTACTTCGAGCTCTCCCTTTTCATTACGGAATTGCTCAATAGGAACCATTCCCTCGGACTTTAGCCCAGCGTTGATTACCACCACATCGTTGCGAATCTCCACGACGCGGCCACTGACTATCGAACCTGGTCGCATTTGCTTCCCGATCAGGCTGTCCTCAAACATCTCTGCAAAACTTTCGCTCATATTTCGCCAAGCCCCCTTGCCGTTGCGGGCAATGACCGCGGGGGAACGCGGGTTATTGTGAAAGAAACGGGCCTACCAATTGGTGGGCTTACCTGGACTACCTTAACTTGGAGTCCGATCCGAGTGCGCAGTCGATCAACATCTGTGACGCTCTCTCTACGCACGTAAAATCGGTTCGCGGTTCTCAGGACGCCATATTCCGACGG
>CAUYTX010000155.1:0-22529 GCA_963575665.1 Gammaproteobacteria bacterium
TATGTTACAACGATTTTTTTTTGCTAAGCGTAGCCAAAATTTCGAACCGAAAAACTGGAAGCCAGAGGAGGGGTTTATCCCCTCAAATCTGGCTCCTTTCGGTCTTCGATACGACAAAATACAACAGTATTTATAGGATTATTGTGGCAAGGTGTTTTGCTGGTGCTCGCTCGGTGTTCTCAGTCCGTGCGTATTGAAAGTTATCTTTTTCTGAGATGAGGGGTCTAGAAAAAAGCTATATTTTTAACGGGTTACAACAATTTTTTTCGCTAAGCCTAGCCCATATGCCACACTGCAAAACTGAAGAGCCAGAGTGAAGGGTTCGTCCCCTCATGGCTCCGCCTTTAATGTGACAAAATACAATAGTTCTTATAGGTTTATTCAGTACCCTTCGTGGCAAGAGATTTTTTCTGACGCTTGCTGGGTGTTCTCCTCACGCGTACTAGATCTTTTTCGTCGATCTTCCAGTCGGTCACTATCCCAACATCCTTGAGCAGGTCAAGAGCAGCGCGAAGATTGCGGCGGAATTCTTTGAGGTCTTTTTGCCTGCTCCCAAGCCTGTCTTGCAGTGTTTCGACCTTCGTTGGGTACTGCTTGATGTTCCCAATAACCCAGAGGTGCAACGCCTTGGCAAGTTCACTGCCTCTTCCCTCCAACCGCATACGTTGCTTAACGTCAAACAAGGTGAAGGCGTCTTTCTGGTAAAACTTTGCTACATCCTTGTTTATCCTAAGCATTAGATGGCGCGCATATTGCGGTTTTGTCTTCTGCATCGTGGGGATGATAGCCATATCGATCAAGTGGAACTCAACCATCGGCATGTGGGGTGGGGTCACGCGAAAAGCACCGTTCAAGAGGCGGTTGATTTCGGCAAACAGTTGTTTTCGTTGTTCCTGCCGTGTATGGCGACCGAGTCCTTCCAGGACAGAATTGACCGATAGCCACACGTCCGTACCCACTGGCCTATGTTCTGTCATTTTGACGAGCTGCATGAGGACATCGTGGTCATCCTGATTGAGCTGCTCTCCCATGAACTCAATCTTCGTGCCAACTACCACACCCACAGTGACGTATTGATCAAATTTTTGTCTTTTCCTCACTGCCGCAAACACTGGACATCGTGCTATTGCGTTGGATACTGCGCGGGTGTCTTCACCAAAAAGCAAAGGAAAATCTATTACGACCGCCTTCTGGCGTTTTTCTTCGACCTCTGGAAAGCGTGGTGGCCAAGGACTGTCAAGGGTCACCTTGTGTTTTTCGCAAAGCTTTCGGACGTATTGATGTCCTGCCTTGTCGGACAAGGCATCCAAGTGCTCTTGGATACTTGCCAGCCTGATGGATAGCTTGCGTTCTGGTGGTGATGCCCCCAACAACAATGCTTCACCTGCTTCCTGTTCGCGTAAGTCCTGTGTTACTTCTGTTTCAGATTTTGCGGTTTTGAATTTTTTGATCGAACGTATGTTAGACTCGTGGTCAGTCATGCTGATCTCCGTTGTAGATCGGTTTTGGTTAGGTGCTTCTTCAGGGGCCGGCCTGATTTGCACCGTCTTGGTTACGAAGCGCGTCAGGGATGGCGATCCTCGACGCGCTTCAGTTTTTTCAACTCTCCAAATCGCTTACCTGTGTTTTGATTCTTGGATTCTAGCGTAAACAGGGTTTTTCTCCAAAAATGTTGTTCTTGTACGCGGGTCACACAGTCTCCTTTGCTTGAGAGTGCCTAAAGGCTCCTGAGAGCTCTTCACGGAGCTAGATAAGGGAAAACAGCTCGAGATAGCTATCGCCCGTTTTAGAAGCTTCTATGTCCTGAAAAACGGCATTCAAAAGGCAGATCGAACACTACCCCTGCAAAAAATCACTTGTCCGCGTTTTATTTCTCGAGTTTTTAGTGCAGGTCAAAGAGCCTTCTGTAAAATTTCCCAAAACGAGACTCAAGAACATCGAGTAACCTAGGAAACCTGTAGGTTATGTTTTACAGGTTGCGTTTTACAGATTGCGTTTTACAGATTGCGTTTTACAGATTGCGTTTTACAGATTGTATTTTGATATTATTATGCTAGAATGTTTTTGTAATTCTTGGTTTATAACAACGTGACACGGAGCGTAGTAATGGCCTCAGAGACTTTGATATTAAAATTAAGCGGTGCCGCGCAAGGGTCACAAGCGGCGATGCTGTCTGGACAATCCTTCGTCGTAGGTAAAACGATTGGGGCTGGGAACGGGCTAGGTAATTGGCTTTTCCTGCATCCGCTTGCTTGCGCGGGTTCCGTTTGCGGGCCAAGCGGAGGCGGGATGATCGCACTAAAACTGGAAGGTGCCCAACAAGCTGGTTTGCTTTCCTCCATGGTCGGTCAGACAGTGACCGTAGGCCAAAGCCCGGTAGCAGGTGCTGCCAACAGTTGGTTAGTTTTGCATCCCTACATGGGCATGGGCGGTGCCGCTGGAAAAGGCATGGCCACGGTTGGCATGGCTGCAAAAGGTGGTGGACTACAGCAGGTGGCCATTCGCACGGTCGAAGCAGCCGAGGTGGAAGGCACGAAAACTGCAGTTGCCTCTACGGCCGCCAAAAATGGCCTAGGAAAGGCTGCTCTTGCGGGAAGCACCAAAGGCACTACTGCTACGGTAGGAGCCCTTTCTAAGGGCAGCACGGCAGTTACAGGGCCATCCTTGGTGGCAGGCACTGTCAAGACGGGTACGAGTGTCGCTGCCAAGGCAAGTGCCGCGGGTGCTACCACGGGTGGAACCATTTGGACGGCTTCAGGAACCAAGTTGGGTCTCGGGCTTGGTTTAGGTGCGCTTGGGCCTTTGTTACTGGTTGGGGTTGCCTCCGCAATAGGGGTTGGCATATACAGTTACATGCAACGTCCTGCTGCTGAAGATGAAATCACAGAAGCGGTTAGCTAAGAAAATAAAAACCCCTGATTTTGATTCGGGGGTTTCCTTGTGAGAAGTTTATGAGTGATCACTTGCCACCCTATCAACGCAGGCTAATGGCATTTTCTAGCTATTTAGGGGTTCTATGTTTGATACCCCTGATCTTCAATACAGAAGATGAATATGTTTCCTTTCACGCACGACAAGGTTTGGTACTTTGGATGTGGGGTGTACTTTCCATGTTTACCTTGTACATTCCAGTGGCAGGAGCCTATTTTTCTAGTACTTCCTACTTTTTAATCATAGCGGGTAGTGGATACGGTATTCTTTCTGTACTTTTGAATGAACGTTGGAAAATTCCCTTTATTTTTGGACTTAGCGAAAAGTTGTAGCTATCTGGTTTTTATGCCCCTAAACAATTGAACAATATGGGTAGGTATTGAGTGGCTACTGGTTCAAGTTGGAAGATGTGCTCCCTGTTGTGGGCGGGTAAACGAGAAGGCTGTCGGAGCTGTTCGAGCCCTTGTGGGCTGAATGGCAACGATATCCAGCCAATAAACACGCCTCGATTACAAACCCATCACCATAACGCGCTCTACCTCGTAGTAGCGGTAGTAATGATTGTGATGACGTTTATTATCGCCTTACAACCTTTGTATCTCTCAGAAATACTTGGTTTAGCGTATAAAAATGCCGGTTTTGTGAATTCTAATATTCAAGTTATTTCTGAAGTTTTAGATTTACTTTTGGTTGGTTATCTGGGTTACCTCTCGGATCGAATAGGGCGTGTTTCTCTGCTGGTGTACGGTTTTCTATTTACGGGAGTCATGGCTTTAGTTTCTCCTTTTGATAAAGAAATTGCTGCCTTTTTAGGATTAAGTGCACTGTTGGTTTTCTATGTGACTCGTGTGTTGATGTCTTTGGGCACAACGTTGATCTGGCCACAAGTGGTTACCTTAACGGGGGACTACAGCAGTCCAAGTGAGCCTAGCAAATTAGTAATCAATGTTGGGTTTATGATGGCTTTCGGTGTTAGTTTGGTGTATGCCGTTTTTATGCAAATCCCAAATTATATCGATTTGAAATACGTAATGGTGCTTATTGCCGTTATTGCTTTTTCCGGTGCATGGCTCTCCAAAAATTTACTCGTAGAAGCAGGGATACCTCATGCAGGAGAACAAGAATCTCCTTTGCATATCATTGTTGACCTCATAAAAAAAGAAAAACGTATTTCTTTGAGCCTCATGGCTGCTTTTACCTCACGTAACGATATGGTAGTGGTGGGTCTATTTTTAATGACGTGGTTCATTTATTTTTCTGATTTAGTGCCTGGTATGACTCACGTGCAGGCTGCATCACAAGGCGGTATTGTGATTGGGTTTATGGGAGCTGTTGTTTTGCTCTCCATCCCTTTGTGGGGGAGAGCTATTGAATCTTTTGGCACGGTATCAGTAATCGCTGTTGCTTTACTCTTAACCGGATTTGGTTTTTCCAGTTTAGGATTAATTCTCAATCCGCTGAGTTGGTGGATTCTAGGACCGCTCGCATTTGTTGGTGTTGGGCAGGCCGGATGCCTTCTAGCTTCGCAAATCTTAGTACTGCAACAGGCTCCTAAAGAAATCCGAGGAACCGTTTTAGGTATTTTTAATACCGTAGGTTGCATCGGTGTCATCTTCTTTTTACAAATTGGTGGTTTTCTCTTTGATTGGATAGGACCAACCGCGCCATTTACCTTAGTAGGGATTGCCAATTTGTTGACCTTTGGCTACTCTCTCTGGGTTATGAAAAACCAAAAAGACAGTGAACAAGTTCGACTTCAGTCGGAAGTCTTTGACGAAATAGAAGCCTAGCTAAGTTATTTGGGTACAGTTCCTTTTTTAATCTAAAACATGTTTTGAGAACGGGAGAGGTAGGTGTCTACAATCATATTTGGTCTGATCTGTTTGTCCTTGGGTTTATGGGGCGTCTCGGCCTGGTGGTGGTCTCTGGTAGAGGTTTTACGCGGATTGGTGCCTTTATTAGCAGTTATTTTAGGATTTGTGGCCTTGGGTGCAGGTGTTACGAAGATGCACGAAAGTGCTCCCGAGGAATCGATGGATCCCGAAATGATGGATGATTCTTCACCTACTGACGAGTAATGACCATGTTTTTCAAACGGAGTGAGTGTGGTTTAGAAATGCGCAAATACTTATATTGGATTGGCATACTGGCTCTCCTCACTCTGGTGGGCAGTTATTGGTACCTGAATTATTTTTTAGACGAGATCGGTCTTGATACGCCTGAGTATCGTATCCTCCCTCCGCCTCATGGAGCAGGTCCGTTTGCGACTGGGCCTAATCCGTTACCTATCCAACCTGTAATCACTGCGGCTCCTGTTGCGTGGCCTACAGGAGTGATGGCTCCGCCCGTAATGGGGGAGCCCTCTTTTGCGAGCGTAGTACGTGACATCCTTCCTGCTGTGGTGAATGTCTCTACCCAAAACACGCTTGGCCCTAGGCAAAATCCTAATCCAGCAAATCAGCCAGCCGCTGGAGAAGGTACTATGAAATTTGCTAGCCCCTACTCTGGGATAGCTTGGGAGAGCATTGGATCTGGTGTAGTGGTGACAGCGGATGGCTACGTTGTTTCCAATTATCATGTGGTAGAAACCTCTAGGAACGTTTTTGTAACTGTATTCGGAACTTTAGGAAACCAGCGTTACTCTGCTGATGTAATCCAAACAGATCCTGCTCGCGACTTAGTACTACTAAAGATCAAGGCAACACAACCTTTGCAGGTCGCGCCACTCGGCAACAGTGATGAACTGCAAGTAGGTGAGCCAGTAATTACCGTGGGCTGTCCATTCGGATTAGATCAGACCGTGAGTAAAGGGATCGTGTCTGGTTTACGTAAGATGGTCACGATTGAAAGTGTAGTGCACAGTAACCTGATTCAAACCGATGCAGCAATCAATCAGGGGAATTCAGGTGGGCCACTAGTGTCTGCGACTGGACAAGTGGTGGGTATCAACACAGCTATCTACTCTCCGACCCAAGCCTTCTCTGGAGTGGGTTTTGCCGTACCTTCTAATACAGTGCGCGATTTCCTCAATGAGTTACTGGTACTACCTGAAGGGGTAGGTGGTTTTAGTTTTCCTCTAACCTCTACGGTAGCTGCTCAGCGTAACCTGCCACCAGCAATTTCAGCGACTGCAGTTCCTCCGCATCCGGATCGCGGGGCATGCCAGAACTGTCACCAGATTATTCGCAATGGTGTAGTCGCATCCCAACCCGTGGCCGCTCAGCGTCCTTTTGCTCCTCCGATTCCGGCCAATTCCATTGCGCCACATCCAGACCGTGGTACTTGTGAGAGTTGTCATCAAATTATTCGGAATGGGCAACTGGTCGCTCAGTACTCCCAACCACTGATGTCTAGCCCCATGATGAGTGCCACTGGTCGCAATGTTGCTTTGCCACCGGATACTTTGTTGGGAGCTACTCTTAAACCCGTGGATGCTTATTTAATCCAACGGTTTCGACCTCCCTTTGATGGGGGCGTCTTTGTGGTGCGGGTAGAACCGAGTTCCATATCTGCACAAGGTGGATTAGCAGGTGGAGACATCATCTTCAAGATAAATGGGCGTTGGGTACGCAACCCAGAAGAATTGCAAGCGTATCTATCTGGTTTGTCCGTCGGAGATCGGATTCGCCTTGGTGTGATGCGTAATCGCGAGCGTAAAGAACTTTTGATCACGTTAACTGAACAAGCTGCGGCACAGCCAGTGGCTGGGATGGGGTTCGGACCTGGTTTTGGTCAGGGACTTGGACTTGGAAGGGGGTTTGGACCTGGTTTCGGCCCGGGGGGATGTGCTGCTCGTCCAGTAGCTTATCCTTGCCCGGCGGCAACTCAAACGGTTGCTGCAGTAACGCCTACCCCGATGGTAGAAACTCCGGTGATGTCTACACAACCCAGACAAGCGGCTTCACCTGCGCCAAAAACACCTGTCAAGACCGAATTTGAGTGGTTAGGTATGGAGTTACAACCCGTTACTGCGGCGATGGTTACCAAAGATCCGACCTTGAAGGATAAATCGGGAGCCTTAGTGCAGGATACCGATCCCGGTCTGCAGGCAGATAAGGCGGGTGTAAAGACCAATGATTTGGTTCTGGCGATTAACGGCTTACCCGTTTCTTCCAATGTCGAACTTGATAAGGCCATTACTGCTACTAGTCAGGCCAATACCATCCTCCTCGACGTAGATCGGGGCGGCCAACGCATGCTTGTTACCTTGAAATGATTCTAAACGTACGTTTTTGAGAGACCATTCCAAGATTAGGGGAAACACTAATGGTAGAAGATAACAAGTCTAAGTTTTCGATCCCAGAAGCCATAGCAGAGCCAGATGGTGTGAAACAGAGTCCTTTAGCTCCTAAGTGGTGGGGGCCAAAAGAAACTCCCAGTAGCCAGCAAGGTGTGGATCCCGTGGCCACCGTGGAGTCCGCTGTTTCCAAGACTGTGGAAGAAGTGGTTGCGGTGGTATCTGTTTCTGAACCTCCAAAACCGGAAGTTTTAGCAATAGACACTTCACCTGAAAAAACCGTGGCAGAGATAATTGCCATGGTACCGGCTTCTCCTCCTTTGGCTGAAAAGCTGCTAGAAGAAGTGATTGCAGTAAAGGTTTCCCCTGCTGTTGCTGAAAAACCGGTGGCTATTGCTGAAAGACCTGTAGTAGAAACAGTCTCGACAGTATCTACTCCTACTCCTTCGCCAGAAAAATCCGCGATAACGGGTAGTGACGAAGGACAAGTACTGAAGACCATGACTGACGTAGCCTCCAGAGCAATCGAGAGAAGCAAATCTTCTCTGGCAAGGCTAGAACAACTCGGTTTTGCAAAGAGATCAGAGGGTGGAACATCGACTGAAAGGACGTCATCTACTCCTCCCAAAGATCCTTTTGTAACCTCTGCTGAAAAGGAAGCGCGACTAAAAGCAATTCGAGAAGCTACGGCCAAGAGGATTGAGAAGGGTAAAGTGCCGCATGAGCAGCCTGCCTCTTTCTCTTCTGCGCCAGCACCAGTGGAAGCAAAGAAAACTGAAGAAGTGGTAGAAGTCATTCCTCCAGCAGCCGCTCCCTCAGTGGTGCAACCCCCTGTAGAAGCCGTAGCAACGGTTACTACGGTGCAAGAAGCTAGCCCCGCTAGTCCTGAAGCACCAGTAATATCCGAACTGAGTCCAGTGGCGACTTTCTCGGAAGTTAGTGTTTCTGTGCAGGCAGAAGTTGTGCCCCAAAGCTTAGAAACCTTGGTGCCCCCTCCGCCTCGTCCTGCAGCGACTTTTCCGCAGAAAAAACCAGAAGTCCGATCTGCCAACAAGGCTCGTATCAATGAGGCCTATTTAAGGCAACTTAAGGGGGAAGAGCCCATTGAAGAACCCCTTTTAGAAAAAGGGCCGGAGTCGACTGCGACTGCGCAAACCAGCACAAACGATGGGCGTCGGGAGATCCCATTGGAGCCCCTGTGCACAGGTGTCTTCAATGCACTTGGAGATTTGGTTGGCGGTGTTGTTTATGTCACTCGTGCAGTGGGCGGTAGCCTTGAAAAGGTCTTCAGTACGGGTTCAGATGCAGCACCAAAGGAATCTGGAACTGGTCAGGTAGCTCTTGGTGCCAAAGAAGTGGTAGCGGGTGCGAAGGAAATCATAAAGGGTACCGGCGATATCGTAGTTGGCACCTTTAGTGTGTTGACTGTGCCTGTGGTGGCGGCTATTCGCTCCATGCAGTCCAAGGAAAAGTCAGAATCGGAAAAAGCGTAAGGGATCTTGTCCCTTTGCTATGCACTGCTTAAAAGAGAGCCTATGAATCAGGTAGAAAAAGCAGAACAACCTTTGTTGATCGGTATCGATCTAGGAACTTCTCGCACTAGAGTCATGTCCAATCGCGGAACACGCGCTGAGGTTTCCTCAGTGGTTGGGTATCCGAAGGACATTGTCGGTGTGAAACTGATGAAACATTCTTATCTGGTCGGCGATGAGGCTTTAAAAAGGCAAGCCTACTTAGATATTCAGTATCCCTTGGAAGATGGCGTTCTTAAAGAAGCCAATGATCAGGCTGCAGATGCCGCTAAACTGTTGATTAAACATGTCATTGGTTTAGCAAATCCTCAACCGGGTGAGAAGGTTCACGGAGTGTTGGGGGTACCTGCTCGGGCTTCCATGTTTAATAAAACTCAGCTGTTGAGAATTACTCAAGAGCTGTTCGATTTTTCCATGGTGGTTTCAGAACCTTTCATGGTTGCTTACGAAATTGGTGCGCTGAACAATTCAATTATTATTGATATCGGTGGGGGTACCACGGATATCTGCGCCATGAGGGGCACTATTCCTACTGGTGAAGAACAGATCACGATCCTAAAAGCTGGGAAGTACGTTGACTTTGTCCTCGAGAATTTGATCAGCGAAAGCCATCCAGAAGTTCAAATCACTTCCAATTTGGCACGCAAGATTAAAGAGCAATATTCTTTTGTTGGCGACACTCGAGAGGAAAGGTTGGTTAATGTTCGTGTAGGTGGAAAACCTGCGGTGATCAATCTAACCAAGGAAATCAAGACAGCTTGTGAAACGATTATCCCCGGGATTATAGAAAATCTGCAGAACCTAATCATGATTTTTGATCCAGAAGGTCAGGAGGAAGCTTTACAGAATATCTATTTGACCGGTGGTGGATCTCGTATTCGTGGTTTAGATACCGTGATTATTGACCAGATGAAAGAGTATGGCACAATCACTGTACGACAAGTGCCTGATCCAGATTTTTGTGGTGTGGCGGGTGCCTTAAAATTGGCCATGGAACTGCCAACGCAGTATTGGGAGCAAGTGGGTCAAGTAATCAACAAGGCCACTAAATAAGCTTTTTTGTTTGTAAAACTTTAACCCCTTGAGAGGTTGTTATGAATCAGATTCGGACAGTACAAACTCAACCAGGCCTTGGCCCCAAAATACTTGCTTGCATGAGTTATCTAGGTATTCTGGCACTGGTACCGCTCGTGCTAAATCGTGACGATGACTACATTCGTTTTCATGCTCGCCAAGGAGTCGTTATTTGGATGTGGGAAGTGTTAGCCATTTACGCCTTGGTCATCCCGGGCGGTCGTTTGTTTTTCAGTGTTTCTAGCTTCTTGTGCTTCACCTTGTCAATCATTGGACTAAGCTCAGTTCTATTGGGAAGGGCTTGGAAACTTCCCGTGATTGGTAATTGGGCTGAGTCTATTTGAAACAGCGATAAGAGTATTTGGCTCAGGCAACAAATTTTTTGTTACGTGATTAGTGTCCTGTGGATCAGAAATTGGTTTCAAATGCGTGGGACAGACTCGAGAGTGATTGTCGACTGCGCATTTGGATCCGATTCTAGGGTTGGTATTGAGAATCACCTGTGAAGAAAATTACAGCCCGGCCGTATAGTTCGTTAATAGGTGCCCTATTGGTGCTGATTTTTGCTTCACAGAACATGCACCAAGTAGAAATACGCTTGATCTTTGGCTCTTCCTTTACGATGCCCCTCATTGCAATCATTGTGGGTGCTTTCGTGGGGGGGTTTATCTTGTCCATTTTTGTACGAAAGAATCGGAATCGTGCCCGTGTCCCGGCGGACATCGATCGTGAATAATCAGTATTCCTCGAAATTTTTTACACTCTTCATTTTTGACATAACCTGTTCAGGGGCTCTGGTGTGTTACTGTTGGTTGGAAAATCCTATGTTTGGTAGTGAGACCTGATTCCATGAATTATCCTAAATGTGCCGTCTGCTATCGTGCGGTTGGTTGGATCGGTCTCAGTGCTAATTTTGCAATTTCGATCTTAAAAATTGTGGTCGGAATCATCTCCGGCTCACATGCACTCGTAGTCGATGCTTTGTATTCAGGAAAAGATGTTGTTACCTCATTCCTGATTATCTTAGGTTTGAAGTTTACCAAACAGCCCATTGACGAAGAACACCAATTTGGACATGGAAAGTTCGAATTCCTTTTTTCGATGGTGATTGGCCTCTGTTTGATGATTATTACTGCCCTCGTTCTTTATTTTGAGGCCGGTAAATTGCTTCAGGGAACCCACCACGCCCCGCACATGATTGCGCTATGGACTGCAATTTTTGTGGCTGGCGGTAATGTGGTGTTGACCATGTACATGCGATGCGTGGCTTTCCAAACCAATAGCCCAATGGTCGGTGTGCTCAGACAACATCAAAAATCGGATGCCATTGCTTCTTTGGCAGTTGCAGCAGGCATTATTGGTTCCCATTATCTGAATATGCCCTGGTTGGATACGTTAGTGGCCGTGGGTGAGTGTATTGATCTTGGCTACATGGGCGGGGAAGTTTTTGTGGATGCCGTTCGTGGTCTCATGGACGTGGCTGCACCAGAAAAGGTTGTTTCTAGGATTTGTGAGATCACTTCGCTGATCTCTGGTGTCCAAAAAGCGGAAGTAATACGGACTCGGCGCGTTGGGCAGGAAGTTTGGGTTTCCTTGGTGATCGGGATCCACCCAGAACTTTCGATTGCCGAGGCTAAAAGGATCAGCCTTGTGGTAAGGAAGAACCTATATGAGTCCATACCACACTTAGGTGAAGTAAACGTTTGTTTTAAGTCGGTGAGTGGCTCATTACCTGAATTGGATTATGTCCTGCGCCAGCGACGCCTACACCCAGATTTGGAGTCACTCTAAAATGACAGCCGCTCTGTGGAGCGTTTCGTTGTTTGCTTTGGTCTTTTTCCTGACAGAAGCAGAGAGGGTAGACCGCAACCAAGCCATGGTCGGCGGTGCTATTTTGATGCTTTTTTTGGGTTGGTTCTTTGATTTTTACACACTACAAGCAGCCTTAAAAGCCGTTTATTTTGATACTTTGGCATTGATTTTTGGTATGTCTTTGGTGGGAAATGTCTTAGTTCGCTCTGGAGTGTTTACTGTACTAGCCACGAAGGTAGCCAATTACTCAAGAGGCAATGCACAGCTGGTTTTAGTATTGCTGGTGTTGACGACTTATAGTTTTTCATTAGTGGTCAATAATTTGGCCACGATGTTGATCATGTTGCCTTTGACATTGGCTATCTGTAGTTCGTTGAAGCTCAAGCCTGTCGCAATAGTTGCAGCAGAGCTAGTGGCCTCGAATTTGGGTGGCGCATCCACATTGACCGGTGATTTTCCGAATATGATTATTGGTGCCGCGGGGAAGCTGCATTTTGATGATTTTATCGGATCCATGATGGTGCCCTGTTTGATGTTGTTAGCGGTCACATTAGGGTATTTTGGCAAACGTGTGGTGCGACTCAGTAATGGTGTAGCAACCACTGGTAAATCAATTTTTGAGTCATCTGAATCAGTGGAAATTGATTACTACTTATTACGGGTAGGTCTCACTGTCTTAGGTGTAATGTTGTTTGCTCTCGTATTTTCTTATCCCCTTGGATTACAGTCTGGCAGCGTTGCTTTGGTAGCGGGAGCTGTTCTCTTAATTTTTGGGCGAGTGCCACAAGGTGCCTTGCTAAAAGCCATGAGTGGGGATGACATCCTATTCTTCGCCGCCTTGTTTATTCTGGTGGGCGGATTGCAGTCCGCAGGTGTGTTGTCGGGTCTCCATGATCTGATCGTTGCTTTGGGTGCTAGGAATGCTACTCAGTCTTCACTTGTATTAATGTTGATCAGTGCTTTATTGACCCCTTTCCTAAACGCAGGCCCCACCACTGCCTTGATTGTTCCGGTGGCGAGTGTTCTCAGTCGGGAATTTCCGGGGAGCCCCGTGTGGTGGGCACTTTCCCTTGGAGTACTGGCGGGTTCTTCAGCAACTCTTTCCGGTGCGACTGCGGGGCCTGTCGTCTCCAGTCAGATGTCATATCAATCAGGAGGGAAGCCAGATTCCGGCTGGGTCTTGGATTCTAGAACGTATAGGCAATGGGGCATACCCATTGCAAGCACCTTCCTCGTGTTTTCCATGCTCTACATAGTGGTTTGGGTTCGATGAGCAAAGATACTCCTCTCTTTCGGCCGTTTTGTTGGCAAGCCTGGAAAATTCCAGTCTTGATTCTTGTGTTGATTTATTTCGGCACGTTGGCTTGGACGTATCATTTAGTCAAAGAACACAATGTGCTCGGTATGGTTGCTGCCGAACACGCGAGTAGTCCTGCCAGTGCCAAGCGCGTGGCTTTTGCAGTTCCGTCCGGAGCAGAACGCGTAGCCGTAGTCAATATTACCGGTACGCTAAAATCACCGCGCCCGGGGATGTTGTCTTATGTCTCCGTTGGTTCTGGTGTGTTGATTAGCCCGGTCGGCTATGTGGCCACGGCTCAGCATCTCATTCAAGATCTCTCGGAAATTCAAGTGTGGGTACAAACCGACCAAGGGCCAAAACAATACTCTGCTAAGACGGTCAAAGTAGTACCAGAACATGATTTGGCATTGCTTAAAATCTTGAGCAAGGATCGTTTTCCTTACTTAGCCTTGGAAAATAGATTGGTACAAGTGGGAGAAATGGTGCAAGCCTGGGGGGATCCCATGGGAACCAATGCGATGCAAAACCTCGGTTCCGTACTTCAGGTTGACTTAAATAATTCTATGAAAGTCCTGAATCGTCGGCTGACACATTTGATCCAGACGGATGCCGTTGTGCATTGGTCACAAAGTGGTGGTCCACTCACCAACGCAAATGGTCGGCTCGTAGGCATCAACCTTGCTCTTGAAGATCCTACTACTGGGCTGGTGGGTTATGCGATTCCTGCTCAAGTGTTAAAAACCCATTTTCAGGAATTGGTCAATTTTCCCGCGTGGGATACTACCTCTGCGCCAGTGACTCGGCCTGCGGATCGCTGGTGGCAAAAGATGCGGGACCTTATGCAACTGGGAAAGGGTCTTGTCATTCCTTTTGTGCCCGTGCGCGATCTTGCACACGAACCAACCCTGCGAATTTTAGGCTATCCGGTAGTCAATTTCCTAGGATTACTACTCTTAGGGTTTGTCTCCGGCATTAGCGGAGGCATGATGACCATGGGTGGCGGCATTATAAAGGTCACCGGGCTAATGTGGTTTTTCGGTTATGGCTTGTTGCTGGTGCGTCCAGTAGCGTACATCACGAACATTTTTATGTACGGCGCGGCTACGCTTCGCTATCGGAAAGATGGTTTATTAAATTTTGAAATGTGTCGCCCACTTATTCCTTGGGCTATGGGCGGTATGGTCATCGGTTACTTCATTGGAAACGTGCTGAGCACCGACATCATCCAATGGTTATTGGGTGGTTTTGCCCTATTACTTGCTTTTAAGATGTTGGTAGAAATTTCGGAAAGCAAGGCTGGTCTGGAATCTGAAGAAGAAGAGTTTTCCTCCGATTTAGGGTTCATGCGTCGTTTACAGCGTTATTTTGGTGCTAGAGACCTCTCAGGAGAGGCACCTCAGGCGCGGTTGCACGGAATTTTAGGACTACCGATGGGTCTAATTAGTGGAATCTTGGGGATCACCGGTGGTGTAGTAGAAGTGCCATTACAACGCTATTTGGCCAAGATTCCTTTACGTAACGCCATTGCTAATAGTGCCACCTTGGTTTTCTTTGCTTCTTTGGTGGGTTCAGTAGTGGCACTGCTCCATGGTACAGAAAATGGCTCGTTTGAGTGGCAAACGCCTATGATTATGGCCTTTATTCTGACTCCTGGTGCTTGGATTGGTGGCAAATTCGGGGCATGGTTGACTGCAATCATGCCTTTAAACACCTTACGTTGGATTTATGCTTTCTTGATGTTCGTGATTTCGATCAGGATGTTCCTGTCATGAAACTGAAATTTTTACCACAAGACGTCGAGAAGTTTGGTTATGTCATTACTGCGATCGGTTTTTTTGTATTCTGTGGAGTGGTGCTGACCGCCCTCTTTAGCCAATCTAGCGTCGAAAATGTCCCGGTAGCCAAAACACTTGCCAGTGGCGCATCGGCACTGCCTGTGGCGGTGGTGGGTCGCGCGCCTAGAAAAATTCGGGATCCTGCACCACTCAAAGCCTATGTAGCCCCCAATATTCGTTTGGCAGAAGCTCATTGGCAGGGTTTAGAAGCATTGCCGCTGACCGCTGATTTGAAAAAGAAGTTACGTTTACCTGAAACTCTGGATGGGTTGTTGATTGACGAGGTTACCTTAAATGCAGCAACCAGTGGTTTGTTAGCAGGAGACGTGCTGGGTGCTGTAGATGGCACTGCTGTAAGCAGCCTTGAAGCTTTGGTGCAAGCCTCTAAGCGAGTGCAGAATAAGACCAGCACAATGCTGACTGTCTATCGCAAAGGACAATGGTTTTCGCTCACGATGTCCGCGCCAGATAATTTAGGATTCGTCCAAGCTGAAACTGCACCGATGATCTTGCCCGGAGAAATTACGCCTCACTCCTATCGTGGGCCTTGCACGCAGTGTCATGCAATCGGTACCACGGGGCATATCGTGCCGGATCCAGATGGAATCATTTTACCGCCTCCACCCATTTCTGCTAAGACCACTACGGCCCCTCACCAAGAACGCGGGCCATGTGCTGCTTGCCATCAAATTATCCAATAATTGACAGGACTAAAAACCATGAGAAATCATCCTTCTGCTGTAAACCTTTTGGACGAGCTCCAATTACTGTCCTATGCGACGATGGGGGCCTTCAAACGAATGGCTGTGGGTTCCATTGAGTTGTTTAACTCTGTGTTTGTCGTAGATGAAGATCTACGAAGTAATTTCTATCGGGATCGAGGCATTCGCTACACCAAACAAGGCCGATATGGACAAGCGATTTCCTTTTTGAAACAGGCTGTTGGTCAACATCCTACCGACGAAGCAGTAGTCTTTTATCTTGGCTATAGCTATCTGAAGATGGATCGTGTCATCGAAGGTATTGAACTTTTGGCCGGTAGCGTTAAAGCTAAAATCGCTTCTACACGTATTCGTTCTATCCTAGGAATGGCCTACATTCAGGCCAAAGAATACAAGAAAGCTGCAGAAGTGTTAGAAGAGGCTCTTCGGCAGTCTCCCGATAATTTTAATTTGCACTATCGTCTAGGATTAGCTCGTGATCATCTTGGCGAGTACGATGCTGCCATTACTGCTTTCCAAGCAGCGTTGCGCGTTCGACCCAACGAAACGAAAGTGTATCAAGCTTTGGGTTTCATTTTGGACCAACAGGGTAAACACGACGAAGCCGTAGTCTTTTTTAAGAAGACTTCGGAACTAACTGAGTCTCTACAGGAAACTTAAGCCGGTATGTTCGAAGATAAGGCTCGGGATCCTGACGATCTAGGGGAACCCCCCAACGGTGAGCGTTTGCGCCGCATGAAGGAGATCATGGAGCGCATCAACAATAGTGAAGTACCGGTTAGAGACCTTAAAATACCTCCGGTTCGGTCTAAACACTTCATTATTGGGGCCTCGATTGGCAGTGTGTTGCTCTTGGTATCGTCTGTTTTGTACAAGTACAACTGGTTTGTGAGTGCAAACGAAGATGTACTTTCTGCAAAGGGTGCCATTGACAACGCTTTGCAACAACGCTCCAACCTGTTCAGTAATCTTGTGAATTTGACGCTGAATCAGGCCACTATGGAACAGGAGACAATGCGCTTCGTTGCAGAGATACGTGCTAGGCAAGGTCATCCCGAAGGAGATCTCCCTAATCCGAGTCAGACTGCTCTGAGTAAGGTGCCAACTGTGCCAGAGATGGGGAGCTCTTTGCCGGAAGCCATGGCCCGCCTTTTTGCCGTTTCCGAGCAGTACCCCGATATTAAGACCTCTGCTACCTATAAAGAACTCATGGATAAGTTAATGGATCTTGAAACGCATATCCATACGCGTCGAGACCAATATAACGAAAAGGTGCGGACCTTTAATGCCATGACGGTTACTTTTCCTTGGCGTTTGGTGGCTTATGCCAGTGGTTTTGAGCGTTATCAATACTTTCAATCCGATCCACATCGTCCAGACACCATGGAAATCAACATCGACTCTGGTACGTTTCGGCGTTTGATCCCAAAGCCGAGGGATGCAAAGGACTTAGTTGAGACAAAACCAGTCGCTGAAGTAAAAGAAGTAAAAACTGAAGTAAAACCTGAGAAGAACAAACCTGCCACCACTGAGCCAAAACCGTGAAATATCCTCATTGCGCCCAATGCCGAAACCAAGTGGAATGGTATGTACTTGCCGGAAACAGCGGCTTGGTTGTGTTTAAGGGTTTTTTGGGAGTAATGAGCGGAAGTGCGGCTTTAATAGCGGATACTTTCCACTCCTTTGCAGACGTACTGGCCACCATCTTTACCCTGTTTAGTTTGAAAGTTTCAGCACGTTCACCAGATCATCTTCACGTGTATGGGTATGGGAAGATACAACATATATCGTCAGGTATGATCGGATTACTGCTTTTGGGCGGGTCTATCTTTATCTTGATCGGCTCGGCTTTCGATATTGTACGTGGCACTTATGCAGTGCCGAAAAGTGTAGCTTTATTGGGTGCTTTCTTTGCGATCTTGGCTAACGAGATCATGTTTCGCTATGAAAGTTGTGTGGCGCGGGAAAATAACAGCCCTGCAATCATGGCAAACGCGTGGGACAACCGCTCGGATGCCTTGTCCTCTATTGGTGTCTTGATTGGGCTTATCTTTGCGACTCTTTTAGGATTTCCCATTGCAGATCCTGTAACGGCGGTTCTGATTGCCATTGTGATCATCAAGATTGCAGTCACACTCATCGTGGAGGCCATCAATAACTTAATGGACGCAACACCTGATTTCGTGAAGTCGTCCGATTTGTTTGCCATTATTCTTAAATTTCCTTCTGTGACTGGGATCAACTATCTACGCGCGCGTAGTCTCGGAGAAGATTTTTATGTCGAAGCGGATGTGCGAGTGGAGCCTACCTTAAAGGTCTATGAGGGTGATTTGATCGTAGCTACCCTAGAGGATCAGATCAGAAACAAACTCGAGCACATAGGTGGTATTCAGATTTATTTGTCACCAGAAGGTGGGCCAAGGTGAAAAAACCGATCTTAGTCATCAATGGTATTTCGATAGTGGTTGTTGGCATGTTGTTTATGATGGGTTTGTTGGTAATTGCCCTTTTGTTTCCAGAGCAGTTTAGCTCCTTGCCCGCATCCTCAGTGAATCTGCAAGCCCAACCCATGGTAAACACTCCCGTGGTAGGCATGCCCGTTCGTATGATTCCTGCTGCCACAGTACAACCCGCACCAGGGAATGCTGTAGGAAAAGGTTTAACATCATTGCAAAAGAGACCTCAGGTCAATTTTCAAGGTGTCGTACAACAAATTACGGAACAACCCCAGAGCGATGGTCAGTTGCACGTTTGGCTCAAGTCCTCTGGTGTAGACCAAAGGGTTTCTGTTGGGCCAGGATGGTTCTTGCAATACCTAGGATGCCCATTGCAACACGATATTACCGTGTCAGGTTCTGGTTTTATCTTTCAACAGGAAGTCGGTAGCAATCTTATTTATGCCAAAAAAATTGTGTTGAATGGCAAGACTTGCCAACTACGCAACGATGAAGGTTTTGCCCTGTGGTCTAACAAGTTGCGGTAATTCAGGGCTACTATGAATGTAACGGATTTTTTGAGGAATAGTGCGCAAGTTGTCGGGGTCGCCGCCGTCATTGGCCTAATTACTTGGGGGTTGTGGCAAGATCAAGTAGAAGTCAATCCTACTCGGCAGATCCAAGGGGAAGTGTTGGGTACGATGCCGAAGCCTACACAGCCATTTCTAACTGAACCTCTGACCGAGATCGTCAATCCCATTCCATTACAACAAACGCTGATTAAGCGTATCCCTACGATTGTTCCCGATGCAAAGATGCCGCACCCTTCTTGGGGTCCTTGCACTAGGTGTCATCTTATTTTGGGAGGGGCCCCCCCAGGCAGTCAGCCGGCGACACCAGTGGCCAAGGTTTGGGAGCAAGTTTCGACCATTTATAAGATAGGTCCGCCGATTCTGCCAAATTCTACTCGACCCCACCCTGTTTCTGGGCGTTGTATCAAGTGCCACGATATTTTGGTTTACACTCAACCCAAATAACCTAACAGCCAAGGAAGAAATCACATGACAGAACTCGTCCCTCCTTTAGAAAATCAGCTAGAAGCACGAATCGCAGTCATGGAAGATTTATTGCGTAGAGTAGTGGAGCTCAATGTGGATGGCACTACTCGGATGTACAATTTGGATGGGAAGTTGAATAAAATCGAAAGCCTCCTTTCCACTTTATCTGGATTTGTCGATAAAGTTAGGACTTTGCCTACTGATTTTCCTCCAACCGATAAGAAGGACATTGCAGAGATCACGAATCGTTTGGATACCTTCCAACAAGAACTACTTTCTATTCCTCAACGCATTGAAGCTCTCTTAGAGAAATCAATGGCTGCGCGAGGTTCCGATATGTCGGTGATGGGTAAGCTGGTAGATAAGATCGAATCACAGCAGAGTACTATTCTTCAGACGTTAGAAAAAAGAGTCGATCCTCGCATCATGATACATCTGAAACCCTTGATTGAAATGTTAGAAGAAGAGGGTAGACAGGCGGAAAGATTGAAAAATGTTGCTTTACAACAATTACAGTATCTTCTTTCTGGAAACTCTCCCGGTTCGAATGAAGAAATCTCTCGTGTACTACAACAAGTGCAACAGGAAATTGGTCGATGTACCGCATCCTTTGCAAGAACACAGCAAGCATTGCAGATTGTAGTAGTACCTTTCCAAAATGTGGGAAGGATCTTCCGTGATAATTTAGAAATCGTGGTACAGGCACATGATTTGATGGCGCAACTTTACGAAGATTTGCCAAGATTTTTGGAAGAGATTAAGAGGAAAACGAGATCTGTGTAGTGTGTTTTCTGGTGCTTTTTGCCGGGGGTCTAGGTTCTGGTCCTAATGTATAAGCGAAAATTAAACACACAAGCACCTCAATATATTACTTTAGATTATTCTCTCTCTATTAGCGATGTGATGTCTGCATTGTTGTTTGTTTTTATCTTAATTCTGGTCATATTTTCTTTTAATATGAGTGTTTCTGAGAGTAATTATCACTCGGAATCCTTGCAAGTTTCTGCGGAACGAGCGCGGTTAGAAAAGATCAATAAAGAGAATGCAGAGAAACTGAAGAAATTAGAATTAAGCATTGCAGATCTGCGTGAGCTTGCTTCTAATCTTAAGCATGATGTGGATATACAGTTTACTAAGACAGCACAATTATTACATCAACTTCTCACAGACATCCAAAAAGATTTACAAGTAAAAGAAAATTTACGTGTATTTATTGATCCAAACTACGGTATTTTGCGGTTGCCAGATGAGATTTTATTTCCCTTAGGATCAGATCAATTTGCTCCGGGTGGTGAGGAAGTCCTTAGGAAATTGGCAAAGGTAATGCAATATCATTTACCTTGTTACAGTGGTTTTGTAGATGATAACAGTCGTCGGCCCTCCTTCTGCACGGATCGACAGTGGAATCCGGGTACCTTGGATGCCATTTTTATTGAAGGGCACACCGACAACGTTCCGCTTACTTATTCTAAACGCTTTACCAATAATCTTCATCTTGCTGGAATGCGTGCCATCAAAACTTTTGAAACATTGGTTATTTCTTCTGATAAAGATTATAAACTAAACGAATTACGTAATCAAAAAGGTCAGTCAGTATTTGGTATCAGTGGCTACGGAGAATATCGTCCAGTCATTTTTCATGTTGAACCCATGCCAGAACCTGCTAACCGAAGAATTGATATTCGTTTTTTTCTAGTCAATCCTAAGCCTACGGTTGCGATCCCGCATGTCTTCGAAGGTTTAGATCATTTGATCCACAAGCTGGGTACACTGGATGATGAGAGTCCTAAAAAGTAATGAGTAATCCCAAGGTAACGTAAGAGGATCGAAAAAATGGAAGAATCTAGGGGATACCAAAGGTACTCGTGTAACCTTCCAGTAAAGGTACTAGAAAACGTAGAGATCGATGGGGTAGCTCTGGATATCGGTTTTGATGGAATGTTAATTTTTATTGATAAAAATCAGGACATTCACTTAAACAGCACTGTACAGATACGTTTTAGACTGCCTTTTATGATGTATGACACAAAAGTTTTTGGGAAAGTTTATTGGAAAGATGAAAACACTGTCGGAGTAAGTTTTTTAAACTTTATGGAAGAAGATATCAACGGTTTGAGGAAGTTCATTGAATTGATCTTAGACATCGAAGGACAAAGCGAAATACAAGAAATTCAATCCCGCATCGCCATCAATGCATTGCTTGAAACTACCTTAAGCAAACTTTCTCTTGAAAGACAACTTAAGGTGGCTATTGAAATAATATTGACTACCTCTTGGCTCGGACTCGAGTACAAGGGTGCAATCTTTTTATTCGACCATAAAGAAAAAGTTCTAACATTGAAAGCGAGTGTAAATATTCCTAAAGCCCAGATGCTATGTAAAAAGGTTTCGATAGGTCAGTGTTTGTGTGGTCGGGTTGGTGAATTAAAAACTTTGGTATTTAGTGACTTCGCCAATACAGAACGTACTTTGGCCTGTGACGACATGAAACCTTATGGGCATTATTGCATCCCTCTTTTGGAAGAGATGGAACTTATTGGTGTGCTAAATCTGTATGTTCCTACTAAGTACCTTCGCAATGAAAGTGCGGAAAGTTTTTTTCTAGCAGCGTCCAAAATCATTGCTAATCTTATCAAGTTTAGAAAAACGGAAGAGAATGCTGTTTGAATTACTACTCGTCTAAAAATTCCCCTTGTTTTTATTATAGATGTTATCTATAATACAATCGGGTTTTTGTTACATCTATAGGATTCTATATGTCTCGTCTTATCCTCGTCCACGGTGACAAGGGCGGCGTCGGTAAGAGCACGCTAAGTCGCGCTGTACTTGATTATCTTTACCGTAGGATACGTGTCCCTGTCGTCTATGATGCCGATCATCGGCATAGCCAGGTCTATCGTTTCTATAAAGAGATTTTTCCAGTGAACAAGATCGACACACGTATGCACAGTGCGTTCGATACGCTCTTGGATAAACTTGCTGACGGAAAGAAGAGCGCAGAAAAATATAACGTGTTCGTTGATCTACCTGCCCAAGCGGGTAGTGATATTGAAGATGCCCTCACGGAAATGCGATTCGTTGACGCATTAGAGAGCATTCATGCACGTGTTACCTTATTATTCGCGATCGGGCGTGCTACGGATTCGATCAAGGCCCTACAGATAGCACTCAATGCGTTTGAGAGGAATGCGGATTTTGTAATCGTAAAAAATGGATTTTTTGGCGATTCCGAAAGTTACGATATTTACAATTCTTCCCAGATTCGTCAGTCTGTTCTAAAAACGGGAGCGAAGGAGATATTTGTCCCAGCCCTGCGTGGGGATGCTTATGAGGCGGTTGACCGATTGAATTTGCCATTCTTCAAGGCTGCAGAGTCTGAACTGCCTTTATCCACCAAGGCACGCGTGAGCGCATTCCTAGACAAGTGTGACACTGAGTTTGAAAAGATTGACTCCTGGTTGTAGGTGTGCAATTTAGGTTTTCAGAGAATCATTCCTACTTTACGTGGGAATGATCACTCTGAATTTCGCTGCTTTATAGGGTATTGTTAAATGAGTATAGGAATTAAAAGTAAATTATGAAAAACTCTTCTG
>CAUYTX010000156.1:0-4065 GCA_963575665.1 Gammaproteobacteria bacterium
GCTTATCAATCAAATTTCTTAGGTGAGGCTACTGGTTATCAGGCAATAAATGCTTATAATTCAAATTTTTTAGGACAAAATGCTGGTGTTCAAGCAACAAATGCTAGTAATTCTAATTTCATAGGTACTCAAGCTGGTAGATATGCAACAAATGCTAGTAATTCAAATTTCTTTGGTGCTAATGCTGGTTTTGAAGCAACAAATGCTAGTAATTCAAATTTCTTTGGACCTTATGCTGGTCAAGATGCAACAGATGCAAATTATTCAAATTTCTTTGGACCTTATGCTGGTCAAGATGCAACAGGTGCATACTATTCAAATTTCTTTGGACCTTATGCTGGTCAAGATGCAACAAATGCAAATAACTCAAATTTCTTAGGTGCTGCTGCTGGTAGATATGCAACAGATGCGACTAGTTCAAATTTCATTGGTGTTAGTGCTGGTCAAGGAGCAACAGCTGCATCTAATTCAAATTTCTTTGGTAGAAATGCTGGTCAATATGCAACAAATGCTGAATATTCAAATTTCATGGGTTATGATGCTGGTGCTAGTGCAACAGCTGCTACTTATTCAAACTTTATGGGTTATAGAGCTGGTAATCAAGCAACAAATGCAAATAGGTCAAATTTCTTAGGTTATCAAGCTGGTAGAAACGCAACAAATGCACAACAATCAAATTTCTTAGGTTTTTATGCTGGTTATCTAGCAACATATGCTAGTAATTCAAATTTCTTTGGTTATAGTGCTGGTATAGAAGCAACAAATGCAAATAATTCAAATTTCATAGGCTTTAGTGCTGGTAATGGTGCAATAAATGCTAATAATTCAAATTTCTTTGGTATTCAAGCTGGTTATCAAGCAACAGATGCTAGTATTTCAAATTTTATTGGTCAATCTGCTGGTTATGAAGCAACAAATGCTTTTCAATCAAATTTCATAGGTAATGGGGCTGGTTATCTAGCAACAAATGCTTTTCAATCAAATTTCATAGGTAATGGGGCTGGTTATCTAGCAACAGATGCGTATTATTCTAATTTTATAGGTAATGCTGCTGGTAAAAATGCAACAAATGCGGCTTATTCAAATTTCATTGGTCTTAGTGCTGGTCAAAATGCAAGTGGTGCTAGTGAATCAACCTTTATGGGTCAAAGTGCTGGTCAAAATGCAAAAAATGCTAATAATTCAATTTTTATAGGTAGTGTCGCTGGTAGAAATGCAACAAATGCTAATTATTCAACATTTATTGGTCTTGCTGCTGGTGATGGTGCCACAAATGCTAGTTATTCAAATCTATTTGGGTATAATGTTGGTAATGGTGGTATTTTAGGTAGCTTAGGTTCAAATAATATTATCATAGGTACAAATATATCATTACCAAGCGGTTCAACTAATAGTATTAATTTAGGTGGGGTTTTATTTGGTAGTGGAACATATATAAATACAGAAAGTGCTTTAAGTATATCCGCACAAACTAATGGTAGAATTGGTATTAACGTAGTTAATCCAACAAATACACTTCACATATATTCAGAAACAGCTAACACCTCAGGATTAAGACTAGAAAGATTGACTAGTAGTAGCCCTACAAGTGTAGGTCAACCAATTGGAGTTGATTCAAATGGTGTTGTGGTTACTATAACTGGTACAACACCTACATTACAACAAGTATTAGATTTTAACCATAATTTAATTAATGGTAAAAATTTCCAAGGTACTCAAGCTGGTTATTTAGCAACAGGTGCTAGTTATTCAAATTTCTTTGGTGAAGGGGCTGGTTATAATGCAACAAATGCCGCTAATTCAAATTTCTTTGGTGCTCAAGCTGGTTATCTAGCAACAGGTGCTACTAATTCAAATTTCATGGGTAATAGTGCTGGTTCTCTAGCAACAAATGCAAGTTATTCAAATTTTATTGGTCTTCAAGCTGGTTATTATGCAACAAATGCTAATCAATCAAATTTCTTTGGTATTCAAGCTGGTTATCAAGCAACAAATGCTAGATATTCAAATTTCTTGGGTTCTAGTGCTGGTTATGCTGCAACAAGTGCAAATCAATCAAATTTCTTTGGTTATTGGGCTGGTTATAATGCAACAAATGCCGCTAATTCAAATTTCTTTGGTGCTCAAGCTGGTTATAGTGCAACTAGTGCTTCTGATTCAAATTTCATTGGTCAAAAGGCTGGTTATAAAGCTATAAATGCACATGAAATTTGAATTAGTAGCACCTGTTGCTAGATAACCAGCTTGAGCACCAAAGAAATTTGAATTAGCGGCATTTGTTGCATTATAACCAGCCCCTTCACCAAAGAAATTTGAATAACTAGCACCTGTTGCTAAATAACCAGCTTGAGTACCTTGGAAATTTTTACCATTAATTAAATTATGGTTAAAATCTAATACTTGTTGTAATGTAGGTGTTGTACCAGTTATAGTAACCACAACACCATTTGAATCAACTCCAATTGGTTGACCTACACTTGTAGGGCTACTACTAGTCAATCTTTCTAGTCTTAATCCTGAGGTGTTAGCTGTTTCTGAATATATGTGAAGTGTATTTGTTGGATTAACTACGTTAATACCAATTCTACCATTAGTTTGTGCGGATATACTTAAAGCACTTTCTGTATTTATATATGTTCCACTACCAAATAAAACCCCACCTAAATTAATACTATTAGTTGAACCGCTTGGTAATGATATATTTGTACCTATGATAATATTATTTGAACCTAAGCTACCTAAAATACCACCATTACCAACATTATACCCAAATAGATTTGAATAACTAGCATTTGTGGCACCATCACCAGCAGCAAGACCAATAAATGTTGAATAATTAGCATTTGTTGCATTTCTACCAGCGACACTACCTATAAAAATTGAATTATTAGCATTTTTTGCATTTTGACCAGCACTTTGACCCATAAAGGTTGATTCACTAGCACCACTTGCATTTTGACCAGCACTAAGACCAATGAAATTTGAATAAGCCGCATTTGTTGCATTTTTACCAGCAGCATTACCTATAAAATTAGAATAATACGCATCTGTTGCTAGATAACCAGCCCCATTACCTATGAAATTTGATTGAAAAGCATTTGTTGCTAGATAACCAGCCCCATTACCTATGAAATTTGATTGAAAAGCATTTGTTGCTTCATAACCAGCAGATTGACCAATAAAATTTGAAATACTAGCATCTGTTGCTTGATAACCAGCTTGAATACCAAAGAAATTTGAATTATTAGCATTTATTGCACCATTACCAGCACTAAAGCCTATGAAATTTGAATTATTTGCATTTGTTGCTTCTATACCAGCACTATAACCAAAGAAATTTGAATTACTAGCATATGTTGCTAGATAACCAGCATAAAAACCTAAGAAATTTGATTGTTGTGCATTTGTTGCGTTTCTACCAGCTTGATAACCTAAGAAATTTGACCTATTTGCATTTGTTGCTTGATTACCAGCTCTATAACCCATAAAGTTTGAATAAGTAGCAGCTGTTGCACTAGCACCAGCATCATAACCCATGAAATTTGAATATTCAGCATTTGTTGCATATTGACCAGCATTTCTACCAAAGAAATTTGAATTAGATGCAGCTGTTGCTCCTTGACCAGCACTAACACCAATGAAATTTGAACTAGTCGCATCTGTTGCATATCTACCAGCAGCAGCACCTAAGAAATTTGAGTTATTTGCATTTGTTGCATCTTGACCAGCATAAGGTCCAAAGAAATTTGAATAGTATGCACCTGTTGCATCTTGACCAGCATAAGGTCCAAAGAAATTTGAATAATTTGCATCTGTTGCATCTTGACCAGCATAAGGTCCAAAGAAATTTGAATTACTAGCATTTGTTGCTTCAAAACCAGCATTAGCACCAAAGAAATTTGAATTACTAGCATTTGTTGCATATCTACCAGCTTGAGTACCTATGAAATTAGAATTACTAGCATTTGTTGCTTGAACACCAGCATTTTGTCCTAAAAAATTTGAATTATAAGCATTTATTGCCTGATAACCAGTAGCCTCACCTAAGAAATTTGATTGATAAGC
>CAUYTX010000157.1:0-4051 GCA_963575665.1 Gammaproteobacteria bacterium
TAAATCAAATAAATACAGTGAGTTAGCCTTTTTTCTTACGTCGAACTCAGGTTAGGTTACATCTAAATCAACATAAAATGGTAACACATCAAAGCCAACCACCCTACCCCTGCGGGGTACCCCTCCTTATCAAGGAGGAGAGTTTAATGAGCTAAAACTCTAAAAACTCTGCCCCTGCTAAGGGGGAGTGCGCCGAAGGCGGGAGGGAATTTTACAGAACATGATCTAGCCGTTTTATGCTGATTCAGCTATAACTATACCAATTTGCCAATAACCCAGACTTGTTCTCCAGACTCGGACAAAGTTTCAATGGCTGCGTTTGTTTGATCGGAAGGAACCATCACTACCATCCCGATCCCGCAATTAAACGTTCTCAACATCTCAGACTCTGAGATTGGGCCTTGACTTTGGAGCCAATGAAAAATTGGAGGACGAGGCCAAGAGGCCATGTCGATTTCTACCCGAACTCCGGGAGGCAATACCCTCGGTGGGTTTTCTATCAACCCACCTCCGGTGATGTGGGCTAGACCGTGTACCTCTACTGTTTTGAGGAGTAAAAGCATTGATTTTACGTAGATTTTTGTCGGAGTTAAAAGTGTTTCGCCTAGTGTGCGCTCTCCAAAAGGAGCACTTAGGTCATGTTTTCCTTTGGAAAGAATGTGGCGCACCAAAGAATAGCCATTGGAATGCAAACCAGAGGAAGCAATGCCTAGAATGATGTCTCCTGATTTGGCTTTGCTTCCGTCGATGATTTCAGATTTTTCTACGACACCGACTGCGAATCCCGCCAGATCGTAATCGCCTCGTTGGTACATCCCGGGCATTTCCGCAGTTTCTCCACCGACGAGAGCAGCTCCGGCTTCACGACATCCTTCTGCGATTCCTGCAATCACTTGAGTGGCCACGTCAACTTCTAACCTAGCAGTCGCGTAGTAATCTAAAAAGAAAAGAGGTTCTGCCCCCTGCACGATTAAATCGTTTACACACATGGCCACTAGGTCAATCCCAATGGTGTTGTGTAGGCCAAGTTCGATGGCTAACTTCAACTTAGTACCCACTCCATCAGTCGTAGACACCAACACAGGAGCGCGATAGCGTGTTGAGAGTTCAAATAACGCACCAAATCCGCCTAGTCCTCCTAACACTTCTGGTCGTTTTGTCCGAAGTGCATAGGGTTTGATTTGATCTACGAGGTGATTCCCAGCGTCGATACTAACACCAGAATCTTGATAAGTTACGTTCTGAAGGGGCATGGTGGAACACACGTCTAGGGCAATCAATTATTTTTAGAATATACTAATGTACCTAAAAAATGTAGCCATAGTTTCGGAGCAGAGTGTATGACAGTAGTTCTCCCTCCTGGGTATCGTCCTTCTCCAGAAGAACCGTACATGAACCCAAGGCAGCTGGCCTACTTCCAGGAAAAGTTGCTGAAATGGAAGGAAGAGCTGCTGACGGAATCACGTGACACCTTGGAATACTTACGTCAAGAAAATTGGCATGAATCCGACATGGTGGATCGTGCTTCCGTAGAAGCAGATGCCAATTTGGAGCTACGAACTCGAAATCGCTACCGTAAGTTGTTGCCCAAAATTGACGCAGCCCTAAAACGCATCGAAGAGGGGAAATACGGTTACTGTGAAGAGACAGGTGAAGCAATTGGGCTCCGACGACTAGAGGTAAGGCCAATCGCTACTCTAGGCATCGAGGCACAGGAACGACATGAAAAACTAGAAAGGCGACAAGGGGATCCGGATTACTAAGCAGTTCATTCGCACCGGACTGCTTCTGGTGCTTGTGTTAGTAGTAGGGGATGTTTGGTTTCCTCCTAATTTGGCTCGCCTTCAAGACCTCTCGACGGTCGTTTCCGACCGAACCGGCCGTCCCCTCCGGATTTTCCTTAATCGAGAGGATACCTGGCGGTTGTCCTCGGATTTGTCCGAGGTACCTACCGAATTTATTACTCTCCTCTTGGCCTACGAAGATCAACGATTTTTCTATCATCCTGGCGTAGATCTAATCGCAGTCGTCCGAGCATTGTTCCAAAACGCCTCCGCCTGGCGAGTAAAGTCCGGAGCATCTACCCTGACGATGCAAGTGGCACGCATGTTAACGCCAAGATCTAGGACGCTGCCTTCCAAAATCATCGAAATGATCCGAGCCGTCCAATTAGAAGTACATTTCTCAAAGCGTGAAATCTTAAATATGTACTTATCATTAGCCCCCTACGGAGGAAACGTCAGTGGAATCCGCGCAGGTGCTTGGATCCTTTTCGGAAAAACACCTAATGAATTAACTTTGGGAGAATCTGCACTCCTCGTCGCTTTGCCACGTTCTCCTTCTCGACTAAGACCAGATCGTCAACCAAAACGCGCCCAAGAAGCACGAAATCAAGTCCTAGCACGTGCTGCGGTTCCTTCGGAAGCCATTTTGGAAGCAAACCGGGAAAACATCCCAACACATCGTCATCGCATGCCTTCCGTTGCAGCTCACTTAGCACACACCCTTCAAAAAAAATCATCACCTATTATTCAAACGACTTTAGATGGTTCTTTACAGCGTGCTGTGGAGGATCTAGCCCGAAAACAGTTGCCTGATCTCCAAGAACGGGCAGGAATGGCGATCTTAGTGGTAGAAAACCGGACTCGAAAAGTACGAGCCTATCTAGGTGCTCCCGAGTTTTTTAATGAACAGAGATCTGGTTACATCGACATGGTTCGAACGCCACGTTCTCCTGGTTCCGCACTGAAACCTTTTATCTACGGAATGGCATTTGATACAGGGATTTTACATCCTGAAACTCGCCTATCAGATGTTTCGACTCATTTTGGTGATTATGCGCCACGCAATTTTGACCGTGAATTTCACGGAGAATTAACTGCACGTGAGGCTCTGCAACGTTCCCTTAATGTCCCAGCAGTGTTAATTTTAGACAAAATAGGCCCCCTTCGATTTGCCCAAGCGTTACAACAAGTGGGGGTACATTTGGTATTGCCGCGTGGGACTTTGCGTCCAGGATTGCCCATTGCTCTCGGAGGGGCTTCCCTTTCGCTTTGGGATCTCACCATGTTGTACGTAGGGCTTGCACGAGATGGAAAGGTAGGTTCATTCCAGATAGTACAAGAGGCAACCTTAGGACAGGAGTTCCAATGGATGCGTCCTGGCACGGCGCATCAAGTGCTACGAATTTTAGAAGGTTCCCTACCGCCTCCAGGGGTAGTACAAGCGAATGAAATTCGACAACGAAGCCCAATCGCCCTCAAGACTGGAACCAGTTTTGGTTTTCGAGATGCTTGGGCATTCGGAGTCAATACACAATACACAGTAGGCGTTTGGACAGGCAGGCCAGATGGCACTCCTGTGCCAGACCACTACGGAAGAACTACTGCAGCTCCTTTGCTCTACCAAGTATTTGACTTGCTGCCAGAGGAACCCACCAACGTTTCAATTCCTAATTCTGAACCTCCAGCCTTGCTCAATCGATTATCCTCGGGTAACGCAGACCCCGCACCCGACCCACTTCGTTTGCTATTTCCAATCTCTAACTTAGTTTTAGAAACTCAACCCCAAGAACCCATATTATTAAGTGCTGCAGGTGGCAAACGACCTCTGTTTTGGCTAGTCAACAACCAACCTTTCGCAGTGTCTGCTATCCACCGTGAGGTTAATTGGATTCCAGATGGTCCTGGTTTTTCGAGAATTACGGTGATTGATTCTGAAGGAAGGAGTGCTAACGTTTCTGTAGAAATTCGTTGATGCCTTCTCGCCCTGGAGGGCAAGATTCTCCGTCGGAGTCCGATCTGAGCGCGCAGTTGACCGCTCTATGACGCTCTCTTTACGCACGTAAAATCGGTTCACGGTTGGCAGACGCCAGCACTACGGTGCCGTTTTCTAGATGTTTCCGAACTCAGTAATCGGTGTTTTGATTCTGACCGTGTTCCTGCGCAGTTTTATCTTTTCCTGTCATTGAACGGTATATATTTTTATGGAAGATAGACTTTGGAGTCCGATCCGAGTGCGCAGTCGAGAATCATCCTTGATTCTCTCTCTA
>CAUYTX010000158.1:0-4046 GCA_963575665.1 Gammaproteobacteria bacterium
ATCCAAAAAGTTCGAAGGCTGTCTGGAGTGTTCCGAGTAGCTCGTTCGAAACACTAGTATTGGCTGAAAAATGCTAGAAATCATTCGCGCAGGTGGTTGGCTCATGTGGCCCATATTAGGTTGCTCCGTCCTTGCCATGGCCATTGTTTTAGAGCGTGCGTGGACACTGAGGCGTAACGTAGTTTCTCCACCGAGCTTAGTATCCCAAGTGCTAAACTGGGTGCGTAATCATCCTATCGATCCGCAACACTTAGAAGCTCTTCGCGATCACTCCCCTTTAGGGCAGATTCTCGCCACCGGATTAGAGAATTTCAAAAACACTCCAGAATTGATGAAGGAAAGTATTGCAGAAACAGGACGACATGTAGTCGCAGATTTAGAGCGTTTTTTAAGCACCTTGGGCACAATTGCAGAAGTTTCGCCGCTTCTTGGATTATTAGGTACTACCTTTGGTATGATCCAAACCTTCCAAGTAATTTCTTCTAACGGTGTAGGAGACCCTGCACGCATGGCAGGAGGTATTGCAGTTGCCTTAATCACAACAGCAGCAGGTTTATCCGTAGCCATTCCTACGTTAGTTTTCCATCGTTACTTTCAGGCAAAAGTAAACATGTTGGTTCTTGCCATGGAGCGGGATGCACTCAAATTAGTGGAAACTCTTCAAGAGTACAAAAATATCCAATGAACTTGCGTCCCACCCGCAAAGAATGTCCACGTTTTATCAATCTCACTTCTTTGATTGATGTAGTCTTTAATCTTTTAATATTTTTTATGGTTACGACTAGTTTTCATCGTGGCACAGAAATTGGCTTACATTTGCCAAATGCGGAAACTGGAAAAATTTCTCGAGAGGAACCCCAAATCGTGGTAACGGTCGGTGCCCAAGGACAATACTTTGTCAATCAACAAGTGATTGAGGAAAACCGTTTTGAGTTGTTACAACTGGCATTGCGCGAAGCCATGCAATCAGCAGGGTCGCAACCTACCATGATAATTCATGCCGATGCCCAAACCTCGCACCAATCTGTAGTGACTGTACTAGATGCTGCCCGTCGCGTGGGTTTGACTCGATTAACTTTCGCTACCCAAACGCCTACGAAATGACGGTTGAAGTTGGTTCTACCTCTTGGGTTTATCGCCAAATTTTGTCTTTAGCAAAACCATATTGGCCGATATTCGCAGTCAGTGCTACTGCCATGGCAGTTTCCGCTTTTACTGAGACGGCTTTTGCTGCTCTTATGCGTCCTTTGTTGGATGGTAGCTTTGTTCAAAAAGACCCTACCGTAATTCGTACCATGCCTATTTGGCTCATGGGCATTTTCTTTGCCCGCGGCATCGCTTCCTTTGCAGCAAGCTATGGCATGGATTGGATTGGAAGGCGAGTAGTGAAGGATGCGAGGCATCGCATGTTTTTACACTTGTTGGCTTTGCCTACTCGCTTCTATCACGATCATCCCTCTGGCACTTTACTTTCTAAACTCATTTATGATGTGGAACAAGTGTCTGAAGCAGCTACCAACACAGTCACCATTGTGGTACGTGATGGTTTGACTTCTGCGGGTTTATTAGGTTGGATGTTCTACCTTAGCCCAAGATTAACGCTTTCCTTTCTAGTGATGGGGCCAGCCATTGGTGTACTGGTTGTCTACGTGAGTCGGCGATTTCGAAAGATTGCCCAGAGAATTCAAGTATCTGTTGGGAAAATTACTGAGGTTGCAGGAGAAGCCATCGAAGGCCATGAGGTAGTTAAAGTTTTCGGAGGAAAGGAATACGAATCCAATCGTTTTGAGCAAGCGAATGAAGGGAATCGACGCCAAGTCATGCGCTACTCTGCAACCAGTGCGTCTAGTGGCCCAATCATTCAATTCATTGCTTCTCTGGCATTGGCAGGCGTAATTTACGTAGCCACATTGCCTGAAATGCTTTCCCATATTTCTGTGGGAACTTTTATGTCGTTTATGGCGGCCATGATGTTGCTTTTGCCAACACTCAAGCGACTTACTACCGTAAATTCAAGCATTCAACGAGGAGTTGCCGCAGGTATCAGTGTGTTTGGATTGTTATTAGAAGATCTCGAAAAAGATACAGGCACTCAAGCACTGTCCCGAGCAAAAGGTGAAATTGAATTTCGAAAACTCTCCTTCTCTTATCGTACTGATGGAGAAGATGCGTTGCATGATATTTCGCTTTTGATTTCTCCGGGGGAAACCGTTGCTTTTGTAGGTCGATCCGGAAGTGGGAAAACTACTTTGGTCAGTTTATTGGCTCGTTTCTTCGACCCACAGGAAGGCTCCATCCTATTAGATGGGCAAGATCTTCAACACTTACCTCTTACGAACTTACGAGAACAAATTTCTATCGTCACGCAACAAGTCACACTTTTTAATGATACAGTTGCCAAAAATATTGCTTATGGGAGAATGTCAGAAACCTCTCTTGACGAGATTCGACGTGCTGCCAAAGATGCCTGTGTTTTGGAGTTTATTGAAGCATTGCCTGAGGGGTTGAACACGTTAGTTGGCGAAAATGGGGTACGACTTTCTGGAGGTCAACGCCAGCGGATTGCAATCGCACGAGCTTTGCTAAAGGATGCCCCTGTCCTCATTTTAGATGAGGCCACCTCTGCCCTAGACACGGAATCAGAACGTCATATTCAATCAGCATTGGAAAATTTGATGCACCGCAGAACAACCCTTGTCATTGCCCATCGCTTATCTACCATCGAGCGGGCTGATAGAATCGTCGTATTAGACAAGGGAAAGATTGCAGAAGTGGGAACACATGCGACCCTTCTAGTCCAAGAAGGTCAATACGCAGCTTTGCATCGGCTTCAATTCCGCGAGAGTGTGATATAATAGCTGCGCTTTTCTTTGGGGATTATCCGAATTTGCGTGATCCTTCGACCCAATGTACGATAACTGCTTTAGTTTGTGTTTGGCTTTTGCTTGTAAGCTCTGTTTGTGCGGAAGGTGCTGCTGGGGTTCCAAAGTTGGTGTTGTCTGGTACCATGATTATAGGTAGTAGTAAAGTTGCCTTCCTGCAGGAAGGATCCCAAGGGGTGCATAGGGTACGAGAGGGTGAATCCTTTGCAGGAGGAGAAGTAGTTTCTGTTCGGCGTAATGGAATCACTTTTTCTTTTGCGGGACGGAGTGTAGAGGTCTTTCTAGGGGGTGGAGTATCTGGCGTATCGCCTGATCCTAGGCAACAAAACTCGATGATGGGGGGAGCCGGAATGCCTTCTTTTCAACCTCCTGGGGATCTTCGAAGGCATTTCCAAGCTTCCGGATACCCGAGTCCTCCACCAGGGGGATTTCCCACAGGATCATCTCCTCCGCCGCCAGAAGAACCTATACCAGAAGAACCAGCAGAAGCAGAATCGGCCATTCAAGAAGAGACTACGGAAGCCACAACCGATTCCACGGAAGTTCAAGAGGCTGAACCAGAATCAGAATCTCCTCCGCCGGGTTAGCTCAGTCGGTAGAGCAACCGCCTTGTAAGCGGTAGGTCGTCGGTTCGATTCCGACACCCGGCATTCCTCATTTTTTTCCTTCCGTTGTAATGACATCCACGCCAGCTGGCGGAGTAAAACTGAAAGTATCCTCTGGTACCTCGTGATTACGTTGAATAGCAGAAAACTGAAGTTGGCTTTTTTGACCGAACGAATCTTCTAGTTCCATAGACTGCAGTTCTAATCCTGAAAAACCAACCGTTGCCTTCACAAATCCAGTGTCTTTCGTTTTAGGACGTAACTCAATTTTTCCGTCGCGTGGTTTAGAAACCGAAAAATTTTTCTCAATGGGTTCCTCTGAACTTAGCAACACCGCAGGAGTATTGGCCAGGGCACGGGAGTAAGGTTTTATGGTGACTTGTTCTAAATCTGGATCATAAAACCACACTTGATTACCGTCCGAAATAATCGACTGAACGTAAGGTTTTTGATACTCCCAACGGAACCGACCTGGTCTTTGCAAATCTAGGGTACCTTGGCTTCGGCGAATTTCTTTTTGATGCTCATCGTATTCAATTTGTTGAAAATTCGCCCGGAG
>CAUYTX010000159.1:0-4022 GCA_963575665.1 Gammaproteobacteria bacterium
CAACCTCATCCTGTTCACAGATGACCGGATCATCGCTTTTGAACTCAGCAGAGAGAAACGAAAGAAATGATCACCATCAGCTACAAACTCTTAGAAACTATGAGCATAGAAGAAACCATAGACATACTTCTCCCCTACCAAGACCACCTGCATTTCGATGCAGACCTACAAGCAGTCGTGATCACATGAACCGGACACCATGGCCTGTCATCTGCGCCCACTGCGGACAACAAATGCCGATACAAAGCCTCACCACCCACTACAAGAACAAACACGGCTGGAGACTAAAAACCGATGGCACCATCGACCCGCATAGCAACCCACTCTGGAACCTAAAACAAGGAAGTGTCATATCATGAGATGCTACTGCACCAGATGCGGCATCGGAAAGACCATCAGACCCAGGGACCTCCGAAGAAGAGGACACACCACTGACACCTACATCTGCATCGATTGCGCGAACTCAGACCGGAAGCCAAAACATTTCGGGCCACATAAAGACCTTAACAGACTCAAGAAATGGGGTGAAGACTACAAACAGATCCATTCTGGTTGTTTCGCAGGAAGGGACTAAAAAACATGATATCAGGATTATCTAAAAACTATTTTTATGGGGTTGTTAGTGAGGAAACGGGAAAGGAAGCGTCAGCCGCCTTTTTTAACAAGTTTTCTTTTACCTCCTACATCGGAACGTGCACAAGGCTGACATCCTCCCCAACTACTACCTGTAGTATGTATACTACTACTACTACTACTAGTACGTTAGAAAACGGTATAGTACAGGAAATGCTGTATATACAGTGTATAGTCTATACATTCCAGTACGGAGGATACTTTTTTGGTGAGTAAATCTAAGCAGATTGCGTTGCGCATATCTGTTGAAGACCATGATCTTGTGAAAGAGCTTGGCGGTAATTTCACGGAAATTTGGTGTTTAGGGTTTGAAAAATGGTGTCATGAATACCCGGATTTGTTACAGAAGAAGTCTCAGGAGTACAAAGACATGTACATACAATGTATAGCAAAACTGGGTAAAATCTATACATCGTCTGTACAGAAATCGGGTGTTTTGGGTGATTTATACACAATTTATGTCTCAACCGGGCGTAGTGTCTTAAATCCGACTGCTGAGGATCGTAGTTGGGTGAAAGCTCGTCTTAGTAAGGCTGAGAATGGTAATCGGATGTCTGTTGCTCAGTTTTTTGAGTTTGCTCAGAAGAAGTATCAGTTTGATAAACAGAAGAAACTAGAGGTGGAAGAATGAAATGTATTGATTGCGGAAGACAACTAACTATTGAAGAATCAAAATTAGGAAGAGATATGTGTTTTGAATGTTATTGTTTTCATCAGGGTTGATAAGGCAATTTTAAAGATTCAATTCTTTTTTTAGCGTCTTCATAATAATTTTTTTTCAGTTCAATCCCTATGCTTTTTCGTCCCCACATAGCAGCGACATATGGAGTAGTTCCACTTCCCATAAACGGGTCAAGAACTGTTTCTCCCCAAAATGAGAAACAACGAATAAGTCTTCTTGGTAATTCCTCAGGGAAAGCGGATGAATGTATTTTTTTTGTCTCTCCTGTAAATTTCCATCTAGCATCAAAATATTCTCCCCATTCAATTTTTTTTAGCTTTGATGCTTTTTTTATTTCATCTGATGGCATTTTTCCTTTCCCACTTTTTTTAAAGATGAGAATGTATTCGTATTCATAGCTTGGTAAAAATTCTCTTGGATGTGGGTATGAACCAAGAAAAACACCTCCTCCGCTACTTCGGAGTGTTTTTCTTTTATCCCATATTAAAGCACCCATGTAATCAAATCCTATCTGTTGACATCCTTTTATTATATCAGCATGGATTGGTATTGCGTAGTGTCTTCCAAATGTTTCCACATCTGTATATTGATCTCCAATGTTTACGCATAGTCTACAACTATTATCGAGAACGTGATAGCATCCATCCCATACTTCATTTAAAAGTTTTAGATAGTCTTCATATGTTTTCCAGTATGTTTCTTTCAGATTGTAGTATGGTGGAGATGTTATAACTAGATTTACGCTTAGTGGTTTTATTTTTTTTAGTTGTTTTCGTGAATCTTCGTTGAAAAGTTGTGGTTTGTAAAAAGTTGGTCTTTCTGTTCCAAAATTGATTATGCTCTTTCTTGTTTTTCTGTCTCGTAACATCCAATATTTTTTTTCATTTTGTGTTTGATGGTCTAAATAAACTTCAACCATGTTTTCCATAATACATTAATAGTATATAAATGTAGTTTCCATAAAGCAATTAGCATTATGGAAGAAAACTTTATATACTGTTGTTATATTATGGAAATTATGCGCTTTTTGGAAATAGCGAAAAAGCATATGGAAAAGCTGGGATACACAATCGGAGTTCCATTCACAGACAAGAAAAATTATCCACTTGGATATTATATGACCTATAAGAATAAATGGTTTTTATTAATCGCTTTTGAAAAGTTTCATTTATTGAATGGAAAAGGCGCATGCAAATCGATAGATATTAAAATAGTAGACGAAGCAGTAAACAAAAATATGACTATTGTGATATATATACATGAACCAACATTTGAACATGAACCAGAGGGTTATTATATATCTCCTGATAAAATAAAGAACTGGGGCGATAACAATTTAGATGCACGTGAAAGATGGGCAAAATTTGATACTGAAGAAGAACGGGAAAAGTATTTAAATGTACCGTTATCACAACTTGGAATACGGAATTTACGTTCTGATAGATCGCGGCAATTGTATGAAGGAGAACAATTTTGGGATATTCATCTAAAACCAAGAGGTTTTATCTTTATCGGTAATCAACATAATGATCCTATTTATAAAGAGATATTTGGCTATACTCCTGATTTCGCTAATTTCACTAAAAGACTAATCATTGAAGAGGGTCGTCATTCTAAGGAAGAAGAACAACGGAGAAAACAATTAGCTGAACAACATGGGTTCAAAATATTTTTCATACCAAAGACAGTTAATTATTATAAGAAAAATCCTGATGCAGTTAAAATTGTATTGGAAGAAATCGGTTCATTGGTGTAATCATGAATCATCACATGGTCGCATTCTGTCCCGGTGAATACTGTCGTCGGCAGCGCACTTGGACGTCTTATGACACGAAGGAGTTCATCTGTGATCATTGTAAGCTGCGGATGCGGTATGATTACTATACCGGGAAGTTAGTGTTGATATGAAAGGAATAGGTGATATAAAATGAGTAGAACAATAAAACAAGATATCGAACTATTGTTCGACATCAAAAAGCAGGTGTTGGCTAAGATGAACCCGGATTTTACTCAGGGTTCTGAAGTCGAGGAATGTAATCATTATGTAGACCTTATCTTTGAGAACCAGAACAAATGGCTCCTCAGCGATAAGATCAGTAGTGAGAAGCAGCAGAGGATGGACCAGTATAAATCTGAGAAGCAGGAATCCAGCGGGTCCCCTGATGAGCCGACAGTGAAACAGATCAGTTATGCGACTCAGCTGGGCATCAAGACAGAAGGTAAGGGTTACACAAAACAGGAACTGAGCAAACTTATTGACAAGGCGGTTTCAGAACAGAAACAGAAATAGAACCCATCGGGGATGGAGTCATTGGTGGTGAGGAGAATCTCTATGTTATCTGAAGATGAAGTACGTCAATGGCGTAATCAGGAGGTTGAGCGATGTCGCGCCATCGTCAACCCTAGTCAGCGGAAGCAGGAGCAGCGGATATTGTATATTTTGAATACGGTGTTGGAGGAGGATGTCTATTGAAGATATGGCGTAATCTTTATTTCCGTGTTTTCATCATGTTGTTGACCATGGGTATCATATTTTTTTGTATCAGTGTAGTGATGAAATCTGCGATGGGGTTATCATGATACCAGTGGTGGTTGATCTTGGCTGCGGGGACCGGAAGACGCGGGACTCTATCGGCATCGACTGTGCTCGGCTTCCTGGTGTTGATATTGTGATGGATCTGAACTGTCCCCCGTATCCTTTTGATGA
>CAUYTX010000160.1:0-4022 GCA_963575665.1 Gammaproteobacteria bacterium
AAGAAAGCATAACTGATACAATAACTTACATTATTTCTTACGTCGAACTCAGGTTGAATCAAAAAAACGGTTCCACGCCACCCTTCCGGATTAGACCTTTTTACTTCGTGCCAAGAGAAATCTGCCAAGACGGGCCGAAGCGAAGCAAGGGGCGCATCATAATTCAATTCCGTTTTTAGAACAGTGGCAAGACCCAATGGTTCCGCCAATTGTTGTCGAGCAACGTTACCGATCCAAAGCGGGATATGACCCGGCATGAGGTAAGTACCCGATTGCCAAAAACGCAACACCAAACGCGAGGAATTTCTCCCTGGTTGTACCAAACGTATTATTTCCTGACGACCATCATGGGCTAGCGGCAAAAGGGGCAAATCAGAAGGATCGCTATTTGGCACAAAAAAATGTAAAAACCCTATTGCAGTTGGTGGATCCGCTACTTGCCATCCATGTACTTCTAGGTGTTTCACTAAACCTTCAAGGTTACCTGCAACTTGCAACGTCATGGGAGCCGTAGCACTTCCTCCCCAATCGACTCGGTAAGGAGCGAGACTTTCCCATTCTTTCGTCCACCAAGAATCGAGATTTAGAGTGCGCTCTGGATGTCGCACTTCGTATTTTTGTATTTGTTCCAAGTGTTGAGTAGAAACATAGCTACTGCCTGCAATCAGCAAAGCCAAACTTAAGACACTTAATAATTTCCAAAAACGAATTGGTGTGGAAGCGCGTCTTCGATAGGCAATGCCCACGAAACCAGACCAAGCAATACCTAACGCAACGCCACCCGCTATGTCAGATAACCACCGCCTGCCTAAATACAAATGACTTACGGCCACTAAAAGGATCCAAACCGCTGCCATCATGTAAGGCAGTCTGCGCCACGCTGGAGATACTTCACGAGCAATGAGCACCGCTAAAAAACCATACAGCGTAGTGACCACAAGGGCATGTGTGCTTGGGAAAACATCTCTCATTTCCCACGCAGAGATCTCTTGCCTCGGAGTGGCTCCAGGTAAAAAATAATTGAGCCCAAAACCTACCAACACTGCCAATGCTAACGCTGCTCCCCAGTGTGACACCGCTAACCAATGACGCTGAAACATCAGCCACGTTAAACCTGCACCAGCTACTGCCACGTTCACTAAAGGATCAGTTAATTCTGAGATCAAGACCATTCCTTGGTCTGCCCAGGCCGTGCGCAATCCTTGCAAGAGGTAATACACTTGGTAGTCCAAAGCAAGAGGTTGCGGGTGCCACAACTCTCCTAATAAAACGGCAAAAAAGACCCAGCTGCCTATTAACAGGAGCACACCGAGTTCTACCAAACCCTTAATTTCTGAACTGTTAGGATCTAAAACACTGAGCGTCATACCCTCAAACAAAGGGTGGGCACGGCTCCAGGCCAATAGATACACCACTATCTGTTGTGTTTTAGGCTGAAGAAAAAGATATATCTGGCGCACCAAAACAACAGTTAACCAAGACAGCACGAGGAGCAAAACTAAGACGATCATCAACCGGGTGGCCACTTTAGAAGCCAAGCTCATCGAGGCCCCAAATACCACCCCGGGGAAAATGTAAGCTGGTGCCCAAGTAATGGCAGAAAGGAAATTTGCCCAATAAAAACGCACCGAGGACATCCCCATCATTCCTGCCACTGCTGGAATGATCGGACGAACAGGCCCCGCAAATCGTCCAAAGATTACGCTTTTGGCACCATGTTTCTCGAAAAAGTGTTCAGCACGAGAGAGCCACTCGGGATGTCGGCGAAAAGGCCACATGATTCTTAGTTTTTCCCGATAACGTCGGCCAATCACGTAACTAACGCCATCCCCAACTAAGGCACCTGCAATGGCCCAAGCCAAAGTGCTTCCAAGACCCATAGCACCGAGAGAGACCAAAGCACCGATTCCAAACATGACCACCGTGCCCGGCACGAATAGCCCGATGACTACTAAAGATTCGGAGACGTTGATTGCAAAAACGGCAATGCCCGCCCAATGCGGATTCTGCTGAAGCCATCCGATGGTGGCTGTGAGAAATTCTTGCACGAAAAAGCCTTAAGATTTTCTTAGCCGAATCCCCAAATCCTTTAATTGCAAATCTGTAGCTACCGAAGGGGCACCGGTCAGCGGGCACATGGCCGTTTGTGTCTTTGGAAAGGCGATGACGTCTCGAATAGAAGCCGATCCAGTCATGAGCATTACCAAACGGTCGAGACCGAAGGCAACCCCTCCGTGCGGAGGTGCCCCATGCCTCAGTGCCGAGAGCAGGAATCCAAATTTCTCTTCTGCCTCTTCGGAACCAATGCCTAACAGATCAAAAACAGCTTCTTGCATTTCGGGACGGTGAATACGAATGGAACCCCCACCCACCTCAGTGCCGTTTAGAACCAGATCATAGGCCCGAGATAATGCGGATCCTGGGTCAGCACGTAAAGCCTCTAAATCATCAATGCTTGGTGCAGTAAAAGGATGGTGCAACGCTACCCAACGGCCTGCTGATTCATCTCGTTCGAACATCGGAAAGTCGACTACCCAAAGGGGACGCCATTCGTTTTGCACCAAACCAAGATCTTCTGCCAATCGTAACCGCAATGCCCCAAGGGATTCATTCACCACTTTGGCTTGATCCGCACCGAAGAAGAGGACGTCTCCTGTTTCTGCTCCCGTTCGGCGTAATACCTCTTCTATCACATTATCTGGTAAAAATTTGAGAATCGGGGATTGTAAACCCGCTTTTCCTTTGGATAAATCATTGACCTTGATGTAGGCCAGTCCTTTGGCACCATAAGTACTCACAAACGTTTGGTAACCGTCGATTGCCGCACGAGCCAAAGTGTTTCCTCCGGGCAATCGCAAAGCAGCCACTCTTCCTTTTGGATCTTTAGCGGGTGATGAAAAGACCTTAAAATCTACTTCCCGCATGAGATCGACAAGATCGATCAATTCCAAAGGATTCCGAAGATCTGGGCGATCCGAACCAAAACGACGCATAGCCTCAGCGTAGGTCATTCTTGGAAATGGATTCGGCAATTCAACACCCAGTACCTTGAAAAACAAGGTGCGAACCATGGGTTCTAAGATATCCAAAATCTCGTTTTCGTCTAAAAAAGAGGTCTCAATATCGAGTTGGGTAAATTCAGGTTGCCGATCAGCTCGCAGGTCTTCATCTCGGAAACAGCGGACAATCTGGTAATAACGATCCATGCCCGCAATCATCAGGAGTTGCTTAAATAGTTGAGGCGATTGCGGAAGTGCGAAACAGTGACCCGGGTGAGTGCGACTTGGAACCAGATAATCTCTTGCCCCCTCTGGGGTTGTCTTGGTCAAAAACGGTGTTTCGATGTCTAAAAAGCCCTGATCGTCTAGCAAATTTCGGAAAATCTTGGCAATTTCCGCACGGGTCCTAAGACGTTGAAGCATTTCAGGACGGCGTAGATCTAGGTAACGATGTCGCAAGCGTACTTCTTCGCTGGCTTCGACGTCATTTTCAATAGGAAACGGAGGCGATTCAGAACGATTGAGGATAGTGACTTGTTTTGCCACCACTTCAATTTGACCCGTGGCAAGGTGTGGATTCTCAGTGCCTGCAGGTCGCAAACGTACCATGCCCTGCACGGCTAATACGTATTCGGATCGTACTCGGTCGGCTACTTGAAATGCCTCCAAAGCCTCTGGAGCTACCACTACCTGAACGATGCCTTCACGATCCCGTAGGTCTAAGAAAACGATGCCCCCGTGGTCTCGGCGACGATTCACCCAACCCCGAAGGTCTACGAGTTGTCCTACCAGAGAAGTACGAAGTTGTCCGCAATAGTGACTGCGCATTTTGGGGATCTGCTCTTTAAGCCACGAAGAATCCCCAATGATACCTGATTCAAGCCATTGCGAAAAGTAGGTTATCTTGTGCTTAGGATACTCACGCTTCAAAATTTTTTTGCAACCAAATTACTCTTCTTTTTCAAGAGTAGGAGTTACGCAGTTGAAAATATAAGTCTTTGATTTTTATAAAAATTTTATTTT
>CAUYTX010000161.1:0-4022 GCA_963575665.1 Gammaproteobacteria bacterium
GTATCGAACGATAGTGTTTCGCCTGCAAAAGCGTATTCACGAAGCCGAAAAGATTCGTAAAACGAAAAAAGATACCCTTGTAAGGGTTAGGGGGTAAGGTCATCTTTTAATAACTTGGGGTAAGGTTACATTTTTTCTATTTCACATCGATTTAGCTATAGAAATGGAATGCAAAAGAATCTGGTGATTGCTGGGTTTCTATCTATTGCTTGGATGTCTTGGGCAAAAAGCACCGTTGAATCATCGATGGGTGTGGTGTTTTTTGATTTGAATTCCGCTCAGTGTGTGCAGAAGTGCCGCTCCCAATTAGAAACTTGGATACAACTTCAGAATGCTTCAAAAGAACAAAAAATAATAGAGGTTTCTGGACACACTGACGCCGCTGGAAATGCTCAATTTAATGAATCTTTATCGTTGAGACGAGCAAAAACTGTTTTTGAATATTTGATTTCAAAAGGAATAGAACCTTCTAGGTTACACTTAAGCTACTACGGTGCACGACAACTTAAAGATCAAAAATATCCAAAATCAGCTACCAATCGCAGAGTAGAAATTCATTTTTTGGATCAGACTATTATTTCTACTTTGAATTCAAAAACATTTGAAGAATTGAATGTGCAAGCGGTGCAACTATATCGACAAGGGAAGTACGTAGAAGCAGAACCACTTTTTCAACGTGCACTCACTTTTCGAGAAAAAACTTTAGATCCTGCAGACCCAGGACTTTGGCTACCGCTCAATAATCTAGGAATGGTTTATAAAGCCCAAGAGCGTTATTCCGATGCAGAAAAACTGTTTCGGAGAGCTTTAGCTATTCGAGAAAAGTCACTGGGACAAGAAAATCCAGAATTAGCAACCAGCCTCAATAACTTGGGATCTCTTTTTCAGAACCAAGGTAAGCACGCAGAAGCTATTCCATTATATCAACGTGCCCTAGTTCTTTTGGAAAAAACACCGAATACCCTTTCTTTTGGTATTACGTTAAATAACTTGGGTTCGATCTATCAAGATCAAGGCGAATACGCTAAAGCGGAACCTATCTTAGAACGCGCGTTTTTTACTTTTGAACAAATACCAAATGTGCCTCCTGCAGATATGGCAAGTGTACTGAATAATTTAGGTTCCATTTACCAAATGCAAGGCCAATATGGAAGGGCAGAACCTCTTTTGCAACGTGCATTGATTTTGCGAGAGCAGACATTAGGTCGAGAACACCCTGCCGTAGGACGTATTTTGCAAAATTTAGGATCCCTTTATCAATCTCAAGGCCAACTAAAAGAGGCAGCTCTTTTACTTGAACGAGCCCTAGCCCTTCGCCAAAAAGTGTTTGAGAAGAATCCTACAGAAGTCGCTCAATCTCTTAATGCTTTGGGTTTTGTGTATCAGTTGCAAGAACGGTACGCGGCAGCTGAAAAATTGCACCTTCATGCACTTTCCATTTTACAAAAACAAGAGCTTCAACAGGCGAATATCGGGCGCACCCTACATGCTTTAGGTAATCTCTATCAGGAATTGCACCAATATAAGAAGGCTGAAAAGTTTTTCAGCAGATCCTCTCAAGCATTAGAACAATCGTTAGGTGCTCACCATATTGATCTCGGAAATGTGTTCGATCACTTAGGAAAATTATACGTAAAACAGAAACAATATACTAAAGCCGAACCAATCTTAAAAAACGCTTTGTCTATTCAAAAACAAGTGCTTGGAAATGATTCTTTAGAATTAGTCAATACGCTTTCTCATTTAGGCGAATTGTACAAACAAACAAACCGTAATTCAGAAGGGCTAGATATCATCCGCGAAGCCAGTAATATCTTACGACATCGCTTGCTTTCGGAAGATTTACATTCTACTGGAGACAACAGGATTCGAAAGTCGATTTTTTCACTGCACCTTCATTTTCTTGCGAATCGTTTGAAAGAAGATCCTTCTTTGCGTCTTGCACTGACTGCGGAAAGCATTGAGGTTGCGCAGCTTCAGCAGGGCAAATCGGAAAACGTGGCGATTTTCCAGCGAGCAGCACAACACACGACACAATCCTCTCCCTCTTTAGAAGAGTTAATGCGCCAAAGGCAAGATATTCTTTTGGATTGGAGAAAAGCAGACAGTGCGTGGGTCACGATGGCCAGTAAGTCTTCACAACTGACCGAATCGGAGCAAGCTACCCGTACACAAATCTCGACATTCGGCCAACGTCTGCATGCGCTAGACCAAAAGATACGAAGTGAGTTTCCTACTTATTTTGAAATAACTCGACCTGACCCAGTCACACTGGATCAGTTACAACAATGGATCCGCCCTGAAGAGGTCATACTACTCTTTGTTCTAGGGTCTGAGGACAAGCCCTCTTATGTTTGGCAAATCCGCAGCAGTGACACTACTTTTCGGGTGTTGCCTTTCAGTCAAAACAAACTGCGACCGCGCATTCACCTATTCCGTTCAGCTATCGATCATCAATCTTCTGAGCAATTCCCCGTTGAAGAGGCCTACTCTCTCTACCAAGACCTCATGGGGCCAGAGATGACAGGAGTCAATGGCGTGAAAACCGTGTTAATCGTTGCCGATGGTGTGCTAGAACAGTTTCCTTTTTCAGCATTGGTCACGGAAGCCCCTACTTCTGGGGCTCCTCACTGGTTAGCGCAACGCTGGTCTACTATCTTCTTGCCTAGCCTTGGTTCGTTGCGCGTACTGCGGTCCGTAGCTACCTAGGCAAGCTATTTTAATTGATCGTGCAACAGGGTCAAAATACGCTTCCCAGTCGGTGATGAATCTGGAGTCCCTCCCTTATTTAGTACCGTGATCTCTGTCTGTGTGCCACGGTTTAAAAGCTGTACTTGGTATTGTTCTTCGCTCGGAAGCTCACTGCTCCAAAGACTAGCAAAGAAACCTTTTTTTTCTTTTTCTTTGAGCGGATCGTTATAACGCACAAAGTAGACCCCCTTTGATCGATCTCGGTCTTCGACTGTGAAGCCAGCTCTATCTAAGGCAAGACCTGCGTGCCGCCAAGCTCGAGGAAAATCTTCTTCTACTACGACGGTCTCCGCAGAAGTAAGATGTGCTTGGTCACCACGTCTTGGATCTGCTGCGATTTGTGTCTTTGCTTTTTGTTCTTGCACGCCCATAAAGACCATGAGTCTCTGGAGCATTACGGCTTCTAGTTCAGGGTCATTAGGCCTAGTTTGCCAACTGGTGGTATCTCCTTGTACTATCTCTTCAGCACCTAGGTGAGAAACGTAGATTTCAGTAGTATCCGCTGCCTCTCCCCTCTCTAGCCGAATTCTAAATCGATCTCGAGTCGAAGAGTCATAAAGACCATCTAATACTTTACCTAAAAGATTTCGAATGCCACTTTGGGGGATATTAGAACGGTTTTCAAGCCAGTCTGTTTCTAAAACACCAATGCGCGGATCTTCCGTTTTAATTAGAAAACCTTGATCTAACCAGAAGTCATGTACTTTACTCCAAACTTTTTCTGGAGTGGCCTTTACAACGAGCCAACGTTTATTACCCTCCCGAACCACTCGAAGGTCATCTTGGAGGGGTAAAACCTTCTTCTCGGTTTGGCGAACCTCAGGGGTAGTACCATATTCTGAATAGCGAGTTACCCCTGCTTTGGTACCTGCTTTGCTACCCGGGAGTGCCATTTCCTCATCTACGGAAGGAGGCATCAGATCTGGAGGAATCTCGAGAGAAGGCAAGCTAGTTGCCTTTTCATACATGACTTGCTGATCTGGAAACTGTTCTTGGACGAGGCTGCATCCGACTAGGCCAATAACCCCTCCTCCTACTAGATAGGCACGAGTGATACGCATAATTAGATCCCTAGAGCAGCTCTGCAAAACGCAATGCATCGTACAAAAGCGAATGGTGTTGTTCTGAAAGCGGAGTTAATGGCAATCGAATGCCCGAAGGAATAAGCCCTAATCTGTGCAATGCCCACTTGACTGGAATAGGATTTGCCTCCACAAAAAGATGTCGATGTAGTGGCGCAAGGATAGCATCCACGGTGGCTGCAGCCTCAC
>CAUYTX010000162.1:0-4008 GCA_963575665.1 Gammaproteobacteria bacterium
CAAAATGGAAGAAAAAAAGAAGGTGATAAAATAATATCTCGCAATAAAATGATTGATTTAGTTAGAGCATCAAAAATAAATGTTAGTCAAACCGAGATAAGTGCTTTTATTACATTATGTAGTGAATTAGAAATTACTATCGGTAATCGTAGAAATAAAACATATAATATTAGCTACGAAAATGCAAAAAATACTATTGAAATACAAGAATAGAGGAATTGCAAAGTTAATTAATTATATTTACGATAATAAAATAATATAACTTTGTATCAATCAATTTATTATGACCGTTCCAACTATACCTATCACCTCCGTGATGATGAAAAAGGTTGGTTAGATTTTAAATATACACCTGAATTATATCAAATTATACCTAATGGTTCCTTAGAGACATTAGATGGTAAGCGTGCTACTCCAACTATTAAATATAATTGGAAAGACACATCATTATACGAACAAGACGTTGATAAATGTACTCGTATATTAATTGATTTATACAAAGACAGTGATGATACTCCTAAATTTCAAAATATACTATATTTCGATATTGAGTGTGAAATTGGAGGAACGCTAACATCAGAATACATCAAAACAGCTCCGATGAAAATGACATCGGTTGCTCTATACGATCAAACAACACAAAAATACTACTGCTTAATATTAGATGAAAAAAACCAAATCGAAGCGGTAGAGGGAGATAAAGAAATAAGACCATATAAGACAGAAGCAGAAATGTTATCTGCGCTCCTTGACTTATGGGAAGAACTAGACCCAACAATCATTTCAGGATGGAACAGTGGATTCTTCGATGTGCCTTACATGTACTATAGAATATGTAATGTATTAGGTAAAAATGAAGCAGCTCGATTATCACCACTACGCAAATTAAACTTCACTGAGTGGGATCAATCACAACCAATAGAACTAGCAGGTATTAATCATTTAGATTACATGTTACTATTTAAAAAGTACATTGTAAAACAAGAACCATCATATGCCTTAAATAACATAGGAGAAAAATATGTAAATCTAACCAAAATAGAATACGATGGTTCACTAGATAAACTATTTCAAACTGACATAAATAAATTTATAGAATACAACATACGTGACGTTGAAATAATCATTGAATTAGAAAAGAAAATGAAATTCATTGATCTAACAGTTATCCTATGTCATCTATGCCACGTACCCTACGAACAAATATACTTATCAACTATATTAAATGACGGAGCTATATTAACATACCTTAAACGACAAGGTATAGTATCACCAAATAAGCCCACCACAATAAACCCAATACTAAAAGAAAGTACTAAAGATGACTATGCCGGTGGGTACCTTAAAGATCCAATCCCAGGACTATACGAGTGGGTTATTGATTTAGACTTCACATCTCTATATCCCTCTATCATCCGCTCACTCAACATTGGAATAGAAACATTAGTAGGCCGTATTGTCAATAGTGGTAAATACGATAACCAATGGACATACAATGAATTAAATCAAATGGACAGCAATGAAATAATAGTAATTGAAAAACTAAATCAAAATTTCACCACTACCAGAACACAAATACCAGTAAGTAAAATAACAAAATTAATAAAAGACAACAAATGGATAATAGCAGCATCCGGTGCAATATTTAGAACAGATAAATCATCAGTAGTATGTGAAATATTAACTGATTGGTTCAATAAGCGTGTTGAATATAAAGGCCTAATGAAGAAAGCATATAAAGCCGGTGATACTGAGAAAGGCGAATTCTATAATAGACGACAACACGCCTACAAAATTAAATTAAATGACTTATATGGTTGCTATGCTATTAATAGCTGGCGCTATACAGATGGACATAAAATAATATCATCTGCTATTACATTAACTGGACAGCGACTCTTATGTGAAAGTATTGAAAGTGTGAATAAGTATATAAATAATGAACTACAGAATACACCTAAAGGGTGTGGTAATAAGAAAAAATAGCGTTGGCTAGTTAGTGTAATTGTCGTATATTTATTGATATGATACACATATATTATTTAGAAAAAGATAACCAACCTATATATATTGGATATACTACTAACCCCAAACGTAGAGAATATTCTCATAGACAGAAATACGGTAATATTAAACTGATACTAATAGATGAAGCTGAAGAACACAATAAAAAACAGCTAGAAACATTATATATTGAATTATTTAAAAGATGGGGGTTCAATCTAATGAATAAAAATGAAGGTGGTGGTGGACCTAAAAATCATACTCAAGAAACTAAAGATAAAATTAAAAATAATAGGCCAAAACCAAAACCACGTTTAATAATGTGGAGTGAAGAAAGTAGAAAACGACAAAGTGAAGCGTTAAAAGGTAAACCTAAACCTGAAGGATTTGGAGATATGATGAGACAAGCTAGAATAGGCAAACCAAAACCTGAAGAAATGGGCAAAAAACTTAGCTTATCTTTAAAAGGTAAACCAAAAGAAGGAGCATATAAATCTGTATTACAATATAATTTAGAAGGAAATATAATTAAAGAATGGCCTAGTATAAATCATGCTGCTGATGGTACTAATAGTAATGCTTCTACTATATCTAAAGTATGTAGAGGAATATTCAAACAAACAAATGGATTCAGTTGGAAATATAAAATAAGTTATGGAAAATAAAGATCATATTATAACAGCGGACACAGACTCGTTGTTTATTCATGTTAAAGACTTACTAATTCATCGCTATCCAGATTTAGACTTGGATGATAAAGTCAAAGTAATTCCTCTTGTATTAGAGATAGCAACCGAACTACAGAAAGTATCAAATGATTTCATTGGTAAATTTGCTTTAAAAGCATTTAACATCCCTGACGATAGACAACACTATTTCGAATTAAAGCAAGAAGTAGTAATTGAACGTAGCTACCATTCAGGTAAACGCCGCTACGCAATGTTAATTGTAAATAAAGAAGGTGTAGCTACTGAAGAGATGGTAATGATGGGATTAGATTTAATGAAATCTAATATGCCTCCGCTATACAAGAAATTCGGTCAAAATCTACTAACCGAAATCATGCGCGGTAAACCTAAATCTGAAATTGATAAGCGTATAATAGATTTCAAATCATCACTAAACGAATTACCATGGAACGATTTAGCTAAACCAACAGGCGTTAAACAGATTAATTCATATATCGCTAAACGTCCATCACCAGGTGAGATATTCAGTGAATTTAAATTAAAAGCACCAATCAATACTAAAGCCGCTATATATTATAACGATTTACTTAAATTTAAGAAATTAGATAAGAAATACACAAGGTTCACAGAAGGCGATAAGATGAAATATGTATCGCTGAAACCAAACCCATTTAACATTGACGTAATTGGATTTAAAGGTGTTGATGATCCTGAATTTATAGTTGAATTTATCGACAAGTATGTAGATAGAGAAGACGCGTTTAATTCAGTATTATTAAACAAACTAACCGGGGTCTATGAGGATTTAAAATGGGACTTTCCAGTACTAAACGCAAAAATTAATAAATTCTTTAAATTTGGATAATGATTAAATTAGTTGATATATTACGCGAAGCTAAACAAGTAGGTGATATATATCACTATACTAGATTCTCACGCAGATTCGGAATATTTGATATTCTTACATCAGGAGAATTAAAACCAGCTCCTGATAGAACAAAATACAAAGGATATGTTTCATTTTCAAGAGATAGAGCATTAGGATCCACTTTAGGTACTAGAGCACGAGTACGAATTACAATAGATGGAGATAAATTATCAAATAAATACAAAATTACACCATACGTTCAATTAGAACCAGAAACTCCATATGATAAAGAGAATTGGACTTCACCATTCACTCGATCATCAGGTAATTCTGAATCAGAACTAGTAGTACCCGCAAATGAATATGGTGGAAGTGTTAAAATTTTACCTTACATTAAAAAAATTGATGTAATTGCTGATCAAATGGATCGTAATGTAAATGGTATAA
>CAUYTX010000163.1:0-4005 GCA_963575665.1 Gammaproteobacteria bacterium
CTATCAAAACTTAATAAAATCAATCATTTGTGATTTCAACTGCGTAACTCCTAATATGAAGGAACTGCAAACCTTTGAGGAGCAGGTGAGCATCCTCAATTCCATTTAAGTTGGACGGTCGCTCTACCGTTCCGAAGTTCAACGGCTAGACACTGAGTATCTAGGACCATTCCAAACTCGGGCGAATAGCTAGCCACTTCAAACCGCCCAAAACCGGAAAGAATTTTCAAAATAACTTGTTCGCCTTGAGGCAGAATAAGGAGCATGGACTCTCTCAAAGCGTTTTCTACACGCACCATCGGGTGAAAGATGTATCTAGCCACTGCTTGTTTGTAACGTCCAACCACCGTATCCGTCACCAATAAGGTGCCACGCGCCATGTGCCAACACCTTCGATGTACCGGTTCTCCTGGCAAGCGCTTGTATCCATCATGGGAGCAAGAAACAGTGATGAAATCGGATGTACGCTCAATAGATAAGTCAAAAGGGTAAGCGCGTCTCGCAACGCGAAAGCTGCCCCAGACCTCTGACGAACTTTCGTTATCCACTTCCACAGTACTGTGGGACACTGTCTGACGCTCTCGGATCCTTTTTGTACCCAACCCATAGCACGAAGTACCACCGTTGACCAACATCCGTTGGCCAAACAGGGATAACTCGAACGAGAGAGTATCCGCGTGCGCATGCCCTGGCAGGTAATCTGGACCGATTGGCGCAAGATCAAGAAGGGCAACCGCATCATTTTGCTCCAGACGAACATAGCCGCTGTGAGGCCATTCCTTAAGCCCGAGGTCACCCGCTAAGGCCGATACACTGACAGAACACTCCAGACATGCAGCATATGCGAAAAGCTCAGCAAGAGTAGGAGCAATGCCGATTGCCGCGTCGTTGAAAAAAGACAGGTCTCCATCTGGGTGCGTCATGCCTTCTAACCACGTCAGCATCCGAGCTGCAATAGTTTTCCACTGACTGAGGCAACTTACGCTTATGCTGCCCGAGTACGCCTGTGCTGCGTTTATCAAATCTAATAAATCTTCGAGAAAAATCGCGTGGTACATCGTGCTGCGCTCGAAGTTTCCGCCGTCTGGCAAAACCTGTTCTGATAGTTCGCGTTCGATAATGCTTAATCCAGTATCGAGCCAGTACTGAGCTTCCTCTCCTTGAAATGCTAAACCGGCGAAAACAAGTGCTTTGGCATTCGCAAAGAGATGATTGCCTAAAAGATGCCATTCCAATCGCTTGGAAAGCCATTGCGCTTGCACTGGCAAACTTTGCAGGCACGCCTCAGAAAGTTCGTTGCCTACCAAACGCCACTTAATCCAGTTAACAATTCGAAGCGAGGTTGGATACGACTCCCAACCAACTCCATGAGCCAATGGATTCTGCTGTATCCAATCGTTCATCAAAACTACATGCCACTTGGCCCGATCCTTCGCACCCAAAGCATTCAGATCATCAAAGTAATGTTGGTTATAACGCCACAACTGATCTTTCTGAGGTCCATTCCAGCCGTCATCGACAAGAGAACCACAGACCCCTAGGAAAATGAACTGACCTGGGCCAATGAGACTGGCACATCTCTGAGGAACTGCGACCCAACACCCTGTGACGTGACGAGTAGCTAGCGCAAGCTGAAAAACCAATTTTGGCCGCGATAGCCGATGCCACACCCGCCCATAGAATTGAATGGGCTTGAGGTGTCGTAGTGTGTGCCAATAAAGAGCGACACTTCCTAGCATCAAGATTTAGCGTCAGAGATTTCGATCGCCACACGGCTGACCTCGAAGATTTCCTCAATCGGAATTGGAGGTTGTCCGGACTTAGCCACCGCAGCGACAAAAGCGGCAGCGCAGGTTTTCTGGCCTTTTTCCTGCCGCCACAAATTCATTTTCTTAAAACCGGGCCAGCCGAATCCCTCGAGCTTGCGAAAATTGTCGAGTCGCAATACTTGCCCACCGGCAAACACTTCAAGCTGCTCTTTCGGGAATGATTTACTGCCATTAGCGAAGTAGTGGATGGTGCCTATCGATCCATTTTCAAAAGTTAACTGCAACGACACAGTGTCTTCGGTAAGAGTTCGCATTGTGGAGCGATTCCAGCCAGAGATTGGAAAACCTGCTAAGTAGCGGAGTAAATCAATGAAATGGCATACTTCGCCAATGATTCGCCCACCGCCGACATCGGGATCTTGCGTCCAATGCTCGGCTGGAATCGCTCCTGCGTTGACAGTCATGATAAAAGATTTGGGTCCACTGAATCCGGATAGAAGCTGTTTGATTTTCTGAATCTGAGAAGCAAACCGTCTGTTAAAACCAACCATCAACATCGGAGCGATGGAGCGTTTAGAGCTCACAAGCCACGCTGCTTTGATCTCTGATAACTCAGATAGGGATAAACAAAGCGGCTTCTCCACGAAGACATGTTTGCCGGCTTCTAATGCTTTCAGCACGAAGGCAGCATGAGAGTCGTGCCTACTAGTAACGACCACTATATCGCTTTTTTCGTCTGCAAACAGTGAGTCGGTATCGGTGGTCGTCTCCTCGAAACCGAACTTTCTCGCCGCGTGCAGCCCACTGACTCCACTGCTTGACGCTACGCTTTGAAGACGCGTACCAGCAGCTTTAAACGCAGGAATTAGGACTGCGGTTGCGTAGTTACCGGCTCCGACGAAACTAACCGAAACATTGCCTATGGTTGCTGTTGAACACAGGTTTTGTGGTTGCAAACTTACCGTTCGCAACTTAGGGGTGATTTCTATGGAGGGGTACTTCAACAGTATTCCGAGAGAAGGCCCACCACGCTCGACGAGCTCATAAGCTTTTTCGGCTTCTTCGATCTGGAATCTGTGCGAGATGAGTGGCTTAACATCCAGCCGTCCATCGGCCATCATGTCCAACACAGCTTCGAAGTTGCGCTGCTCCGTCCAGCGCACGAAACCGACTGGATAGTCATTGCCTTTTTCTTCATAGTTGGGGTCATATCGGCCCGGGCCGTAAGAGCAGGAAACTTGGAACGTCAGCTCCTTTTCGAAAAAATCTGCCCGAGACAACTCTAGCCCTGTGACTCCAACGAGTACGATGCGACCTCGCTTGCGACACATCAGGGCAGCGTGGTGGATCGGTTCACTGCTTTTGGTTGAAGCAGTCACGATAACGGCATCTACACCATAGCCCCGAGAATAAAGTTTTGCAGCCTCTACAGAGTCTTGTCCTGCTGCTAGATCAACAACCTCGGCACCAAACCGGCAAGCCATTGCCAGTTTTTCCTTGTCGAAATCGAGACCGAGTACTCGACAACCATGCGCTCGCAACAACTGTACTGTTATCAATCCGATTAGCCCTAGGCCAGTGACCACAACGGTCTCGCCCAGCGTAGGTTGCACAAGCCTAATACCCTGTAACGCAACGGCAGCAAGTACAGTAAAGGCCGCTTCTTCGTCAGAAACGCTGTCGGGCACCTTTGCACAAAGGTTAAAGGGAACGCTTATAACTTCCGCATGCTTTCCGTTACTGACAACACGCTGATACCTCTCAAAACCACTGACCCCAGAACCGATTTCCTGAACTTGGCCCATGTTGCAGTAACCCAACGGGAGAGGCTGATCCAGTTTATTTAGTACAGCCTCTATGCTTGGTTGTAAGCCATCTGTTTTGATCTTGTCCAAAACCATTCGTACCTTGTCCGGCTGTTGCCGAGCTTTTTCAATCCAGCCTGCTTTCCCGAACTCGATTAACATCCGTTCTGTCCCAGGCGAAACCAATGACTGGGAAGTACGAATTAGTAGGTGACCGTGCCGGACACCTGGGCACGGAACATCGGCAACTTCGGTTACGCCAGACCTCAAACTTTGCAAAATCTGTTTCATACCTTTTTCATCGACATAGATAATCTACTATAAAATGATAAGCGATACCAGGAGAATTTAGAAAAAAGTGATCCTTATAGCTAACACAAGTGCGATTCGTTCCTAGTGAAAATGTCTAACAAAGCAGGCATATAACCTAG
>CAUYTX010000164.1:0-4000 GCA_963575665.1 Gammaproteobacteria bacterium
AATCATGAGCCAACGCAAGGTTTGCCGAGAATACCCAGTCACAAAAATTATTTCTACTTCGAGACTAATTTTTTTTATATTGTTAGTGATCTTTTTCGGATTTGTCATTTTGTGGTTCACACTGGGTTGGTGGTTATTGCAAAAAAGCACAAGAATCAAAGAATTAGGTCATGCAGTATTAGAGTTTTCTAGCAAACGAAAAATGACCGATGCACTCAATCATTCTTTAACACATTCGCTCGGAAAGCGGACAGATGAAATTTCAGAAGTAGCCAAAATTATTTGTTCGGTTGCATACGAGACTATTTCCAATGAAGAAGAACTTTTGAAATATCGAAATCATCTGCAACATTTGGTAAAAGAACGCACTTCTGAGTTGAATATCCTACGAGAACGTTTGCAACAAAGAGAAGCATTCTCTAACAGTTTATTTGATACTGCACCCACTGGCCTTTTATTGATCAATTCCAACTGCAAGATTGAACGTGTTAATTTTGCAGCAGAAAGGATTTTTGGGTATTCTCGGCAAACCTTGCGTTGGCTCATGATTGAACAACTCATTGCACCCAGTAGTCGGCCCCAGTACCAACAAATCGGTTCTCAATACTTTTCTCGGGCGATCCCAAACTATATGGAGGAAATCACTGATTTTCGCGGATTGCGTGAAAATGGAGAAGAGTTTCCAATGGAAGTGGCCCTTAATCCGATGTTTTTTGATCAAAAACGCTATTTGGTGATTTCAGTAATCGATTCCACCATACGTAAGAAGACGGAAGAATCAATTCGAAAGTTAAGTGCTCGAAATCAATTATTATTGAATTCTGTTAGTGAAGGAATCTGTGGAATAGACATAAATGGGCACATTTCTTTTATCAATCCCGCAGGTGCTCGGCTGTTAGGTTGGAACATTGAAGACTTGATTGGAGAGGTATTTCACGATTTGTGCCATTACGCTCGTGCAGATGGCACTCCTTATCCAAGTGAAGAATGTCCTATTCATTCTCAATTTCCCAAGGGCATTATGTTTCATAGTGACTCGGAAATATTCTGGAAGTGTGATGGTATTCCCATTCTTATGGAGATCACAACTACGCCCATTTTTGAGGATGGCGTGACTTCTGGCGAGGTAATGATTTTCCGAGATATAACTGAAATTCGTGCTGCCAAAATTGCAGAAGAGGCCAATGCCGCAAAGAGTGCCTTCTTGGCCAACATGAGCCATGAAATTCGTACTCCCATGAATACTATTGTTGGCATGGGATACCTTTTAGCGCAAACTAGGCTCGATGCGCGGCAACGCGATCAAATGGAAAAGATCCAAGCCGCAGCACAATTACTCTTAGGTATTATCAACGATATTTTAGATTTCTCAAAAATTGAAGCGGGCAGGCTCGAATTAGAACACCTCCCTTTTGATATCGATGACGTTATGGAAAAAGTCTCTGCCATTATTTTATTTCGTGCAGAAGAAAAGGGATTAGAAGTATTGTTTGATGTTCCACTTTCGGTTCCCCACGCACTTTTTGGGGACGCTTTGCGGTTAGAACAAATTTTGCTCAATTTAGGAACCAATGCTGTTAAATTTTCTAAATCAGGAAGTATCGTTTATCGGATTCGAGAGATCGAACACCTTGGGAATGCCACAAAATTAGAATTTTCGGTACAAGATTGCGGAATTGGCATGACGAAAAAGCAAATTGAAAAGCTCTTTCAAGCGTTTAGCCAAGCAGATATTTCTACCACGCGAAATTACGGTGGCACTGGGCTTGGACTTGCCATTAGCAAGGAATTGGTTGAGAAAATGGGTGGGCAAATCCGCGTAGAGAGCTCACCAAACCAGGGGAGTTGTTTTTCATTCTCTGCCATTTTTGAAAAATCTTCAGAACCTACAAAGCAATCTAAGATTCAATCAAAACGAGGTATACAAGGTGCTCGGGTGTTAGGTGCCTTGCAGGGTTTTCGCATACTGATTGTCGATGACAATCCAGATGCACAGACCATCCTAAAGAACATGGTAGAGGATTTTTCTTTTTCTGCGGATACCGTGGGTTCTGGAGACAAGGCACTGAGCCTTTTGGAAGAAGCATATTCAGAAGGAAAAGCTTATGACATGGTATTGCTAGACTGGAAAATGCCGGGAATGGATGGTTTGGAAGCTGCGAGGCGGATCCAAGCACATCGGCAACTTGATCCGGCACCCGTCATGGTCATGATGACGGCCTTTGGGTGGCACAAGATCATAGAACAAGCACGAGCTGTTGGGATCGAAGGATTTTTGGTCAAACCGGTGACTCCCTCCGTTTTGTTTAACACCCTAATTGACTTGTTTGGCGGGGGAAGCAGCCAACAAGAAATAGCACAAACTCCAGATAGTCAAAATCTTCAAAAGAGCTTGTATGGGATACATGTCCTAGTAGTGGATGACCATGAACTAAATTGGCAAGTAGCAGAAGGTATCTTGAACAAAGTGGGAGTAGTTTCAGAACGGGCAGAAAATGGCCAAGAGGCAGTTCGCAAATTATTACATGATAAAAATCGATATGATTTGGTACTCATGGATCTGCAAATGCCTATCATGGATGGATACGAAGCCACTCGGATCTTGCGCCAACACTTCAAAATAGACCAATTACCGATTGTGGCCATGACGGCTCACGCCCTCCAGTCGGAAAAAAATCGCTGTTTTGGGTTGGGGATGAATGATTATTTGACCAAACCCGTTGATGTAAAAGGCCTATACGCTCTGTTGGCAAAGTTTCGATCTGTGATGCCTATTGAAAGGGTAGACTCTCTCCCCGACGCGCCTCAGATCAGTCTAGCTTCCCAAAAGAGCCCCACACGTGGTCTTTTGCCAGAATCTTTGCCAGGAATTGATGTAGCACAAGGGTTGGAACGCCTAGACGGTAATGAATCTTTGCTGGCGCAACTGATCGTAGCCTTTAGTAAAAACCATGTAGGAGTAGAAGCCACGCTAAGAGAGCTACTGAGCGGCGGTAAAACCGAAGAAGCGAAAAGGTTTTTACACCGATTCAAGGGAGCAGCAGGTACCATTTCGGCACGCACCCTACGTGATCTGACCATTGCCTGTGAAAAAGAACTCGAAGAAACTGGGGCTATTGGTGAAGCACGGCTACAACACCTAGAAGAGAAGTTAGCCAAAGTGCGAGAGGCAGGAGAACGCGTAGTCGAACGGTTGGCTGAAATTGAACGGCAAGCTAATAAGAAACCAGAAGATTCTGGGCTTCCAGCTGCCCTTCCAGAGGGTTGGGGTACAGAGCTAAAGGCGGGACTTTCCACGGGTGATTTTAAGATGTGTGATCGATTCCTTGAGTTGGCACCACAGCTGCGCGGGCACGGAGCAGATGAAGAAGTGAAAAAATTAGGAGAAGCGTTAGAACAATTTGTTATCAATACAGAAGAATATGGAGAATTTTCCCATGTCTTGTTCATTTCCGAGCCAGATCAATCCTCTAAAAATCTTAAGTAACCCATCTTCTGCATTAAAATAATAATCCTCTTCGGTAGTAATACCTTTTTTAGGAAAACCATTTCCAAAATCAAAAACGGTATTGCCTCCTTTGGTTTGAAGAAGAAAATAATGAAAATGTTGATCCATTTCCTGAAAACTTAGGTAAGCAGTGATTTTTTCCTGGTGTGTTTCTAAATTTTCTAATAGATGGGAAAATTCAATGCCTGACTTAAAATCACGTATCCACCTCTCCCATTCTTCGTTGATTTGGAAAATTCTGGTTTTGTAGAAGGAGGAAAGTTGTTCGGCATGTTTTTTAGAACTATTTTTTAATAATCCTTGATAAAAAATGGAGGTGGAAAAAATAATCAGCGTGGCGAAAAGCATCATGCTGATGGCCACGCGAGAGATCGCTTGTTTAACCATAGAAGGCAATTTTTTCATTGGGTTACCCAGATACGACAATTTCAATAATTTTAGGAGTTACGCAGTTGAAATCACAAATGATTGATTTTATTAAGTTTTGATAGA
>CAUYTX010000165.1:0-3928 GCA_963575665.1 Gammaproteobacteria bacterium
CAGTTGGATTCACAAGTTACTGATTTCGTTGGATTTATTGTTTTTGACGAAAAATTTTTTATAAAAAATCAAAGACTTATATTTTCGACTGCGTAACTCCTATCTATATCAAATGTAAATATTTTATGACAGATATTGATATTCTCCAAGAGTTTTTGAAAATGCCTCTTGAAAACACAGAAGATGTGTTTGAAAAGTTTTTGTTAATCCCAGGTGCTATCCATCGAGGACATGGACTGGAACAATTCGTATTTGTTAATGGTAAAAGAAAAAATAAAGTGGTGTTGGTGGCACATGCTGATACTGTTTGGGACAGTTTTTACACTTTTCGAGAGCATGAGATACAAGATATTTATCAAGAAAATGGGATTTTTAGAAATAGAAACGGTGGGCTTGGAGCAGATGATCGAGCCGGTTGTGCTATTTTGTGGTTGCTAAAAGATAGTGGTCACTCTCTTTTAATCACTAATGGTGAAGAAGGCGGAAGGATGGGAAGTAGATGGTTAATGAACGAAAATCAAGATATTGCAGAAATAATTAATCAAGAACACCAATTTGCTATTCAATTAGATAGGAGAGGAGATAGGGACTTCAAGTGTTATTCCGTAGGAACAAACGATTTTCGAGCTTATATAGAAGAAGCAACAGGCTATACTGAGCCAGATCGTAGATCTTTTACTGATATTGTGACTCTATGTAATGATATGTGTGGTGTTAATCTCAGCATTGGTTATCAAAATGAGCACTCCGAAGATGAATATTTAGTTAAAAGTGACTGGGAGAATACATTAGAACTTTGTAGAACTTGGTTAAGCAATGAAGAATTACCAAGATTCACTCTGCGAGTCCTATGATGATATTGTTTTTTATAAAAAAATTGGATTAAAAGCAATGACTCGTTTTTTCAACTGCATTATTGCTGTTGCAGTTTTTATACTTTGGCATACTACAAGTTGAGTAAATGGTACTTACCGAACGTGGTAATCCTTCCATACTTGGTTTTAAGGCTTTTGATTTTGAGTCCGAAGATTTCGAAGAAGGTGATGATTGGAGCTTTTCATGAAACGTAATATCTCTACTATTTTTTTGTTTTCTTGCTTGTTAAATGCCCACGCTGACGACCAATGGCGTGGCCAAGACAAGGTAAAACACGTCAGCGTCTCTGCGTTGATTGCCGGCGCGGTAACCGTTGTGCAACGTGATGAACTACAAGGATTTTTAGCTTCTGCTGCGGTTGGTGTCGCAAAAGAAGCATATGACTATAAACATCGGGATACACAAACAGCGAGTTGGAAGGATTTTGGTGCTGACCTAATTGGCGCGTACTTTGGCACAAAACTTGGTGGTCTGTTGATCCTGCCCGAGGGAAAGGGACTGACTATAGGATTCGTTCGTGAGTTTTGACTAGTAGAGGGTGCTAATCTCTTAACGATTTAGGGTCAACGGTGAAGCGCACAGATGTGATCATTAGTACCTTGTTCCACTTGTAGCGTACTGTGCTGAACGGAGAAGCGATTTTCTAATGTCTGCACGATGTCGTCCGTGAAATCGTCGCTCGGATGTTCCCCGGTATCACCAGATGGGCAGTTAAGGTATTCTCAGTGGTGCTCATTCCCCAAACGTGCAGATCGTGAACATCGGAAACACCAGGACAAAGACGCAAATAGGTTTCAATTGCAGTCACGTCGATATAGAAAAACTATGGTAGAATGGTTACAAAGATCAAGAACATGATAGGAAGAAGAAGATGACGTATTCAGTAGATTTTCAAGAAAGTAGGAGTTACGAAGTTGAAAGTGTAACTCGTTGATTTTTATCAGATTTCTATTTTTACGTCAAGACAATAAATCTAACGGAATCAACAATTTGTGAATCCAACTGCGTAACTCCTAAGCACTTTAGCCGTTGGCCCGTCGTATTTGTCCGAGTTCCTTTTGCTCCAATAGACTATGTTACCGTCAAATGGGCTTGCGGTTCTTTTCACGTTTACGAAGCGATTTTCCGACCAACCTGGGTTAGGAAATGCCTTCTCTGTCAGCCTTTTTGCTTTATAACTGCTGGTCTTTTTCCCTTTCAGGAATGTTTTGAAGGCTGCATAGGCTAATCGCCATAGTGAGAATCGACTCCCGTCGCGTTTTGTGAACCTATGGTAATTTTGCCATCCCCTAACTATTGGTGCCAACTTTTGTGCTCTTGTCCCAAGACTTAAAGCTAAGATTGAGAATCACGTCTTTGACTTTCGTACGGAATGCTTGGTAGTTTGCCTCTGAGGGTTCACTCCGAAACTTTCCGTTATTTTTCTGGACGTAAAAACGCCATCCAAGAAAATCAAATCCGTCTAGTATGGACGTCAGTTTGGTCTTTGCTTCACTAACTTTCATCATTCGATCCGCTAGGAAGGTTTTTATTTTTCCTAGCACTGCTTCTGCGTCATCGTTTGGCTTCAAGAATACCACCATATCATCCGCATACCTCACAGATGGGTGAATATCCTCGATTCCATTCAATGCCACATTGGCTAACAGTGGGCTTATCACACCACCTTGCGGCGTGCCTTGCTCTGGAAACTCTGGATTTACACCTGCTTTTAAGCATCGGGATAGACCCTGCTTTATTGCTTGCGGTGCGATAACCCTCTCCAAAATAGAGCTGTGTGATATTCGGTCAAAACACTTCTCAATGTCTAATTCCAGAATGCGTTTATCCTTTCCACCTCTATCTGACTTGAGGTTGTTGAATATTATCTTCTGGGCATCGTGGGCACTCCTTCCAGGTCTAAAGCCATAGCTCTTGGCATGAAAGTGTGCTTCGTGTGCAGGTTCGATTGCTAGTTTACAAAGGCATTGCCATGCTCGGTCTGCAATAGTAGGAATCTTCAGTTCCTTCATCTTGCCATTCTTTTTAGGAATCATGACTGAACGTAATCCTTGATGTTTCCATTTCTTAGCGTCTTTCAGCTGTTCTACCAGTTCCATACGCTCTTTGTTGGTCAAGGATGCTTTACCATCTACACCAGCTGTTTTCTTACCTGCGTTGAGTTGTGTGACCTGTCTAACTGCCAGCATCCGTGCTGCAAATGATTTCAGTAACAGCTTTTGCAAATACCTAACTTTGTCTTTGTTCCCAATCTTTTCGGCTTCGTGAATACGCTTTTGCAGGCGAAACACTATCGTACGATACCTTTTCCAAGGTGCCGTCTTCCAGGTGTTTCCAAACTCAGTAACCGTTGTTTTGATTCCGTCCACGTTTATGCTCTGCGTGATTGTATCCAGTCTTACCACCTTGTCCCAATTACGGGACATCCTACCCTTGTCGATTCAGTCTCACCAGACTTGTCCTAGGTGACTATCCTAAGACCCTCGCCAAGTTTTTATTCGTTCCGTTCAGAAGGCATTTGACACTTTAGGGTTGACCAATTCACCTGTTCTTTCCTCGGAGTTGTGGCTATTCAGCAGAGAATGCCACGAGGGTTGTAAGAACGTAGTCGGTATTGTTTCCAAGTTACCGCTAGTAATTAAGGTGCTTTTTTCGGTTTTCCCATGGTGCCTCCCCATTAACGCCAGTGCGCCTACTTGTGTCGGCTCTGATTGCGTCCTGTTGCCAGCTTCACTTTCCACGGTGGTGTCCGTTTCGTTTGTGTGGCCAGGTCGGGGTCATTATCACTCCTATAAGGCAGGGCTTGCACCTGCTACTTTTGAACAGTTATAGCCATTTCTGGCTACTCTAGGTTATATGTCGTTAATTTCAGGACATTTTAGCTAGAAACGAATCGCACCTGATGTATTACTGTTTTATGATGTTTTAGCTATACCGCCCCGTAAAAAGAGACTGGGTTTTTAGTCAAGTTTGTATAAGCACCGTTTGTGGGAGATGATATAGCAAAGCTATGGTAGAATGGTTACAAAGATCAAGAACATGATAGGAAGAA
>CAUYTX010000166.1:0-22434 GCA_963575665.1 Gammaproteobacteria bacterium
ATAAAAAATGCGGTTAAAAAAAATATCTGAGGCATCCCACTTTTCTGTTCTTATCTTTTCTAAAAGCCACTTTTTAACACTTCTTGGAAACGCAATACATTGAAGCCCAATGATATGGTCGGTAATAAATAATAAATCTTGGTTAGGAACAAACTCTTTAACAGTAGATTGCAACCATCCATGCTCTAAAGTCTTTACATCTCCAAAAGACATATAACCAATTTTATTGTCTTCTATAATTTGATAAGAACTTTCTACTTTATTTACAAATTCCTGCATAGGAACTTCTATTATACAATCGCCTTCACATACTACCAAAAAGTCAATACTATCATCAAATTCACTCATTATCCCATTTTTGAAGGATTCAAAGCATCCATAGTGAGATGGAGTGAGGGCTGTTCCCAATTCCTGAACTTGCTGCTCATTGAAGAGTTCCATAGAAACACAATTGGGTCTTTGACAGTTATATTTAGGTGGTAAGTCTGCGTAAGGGGTATTTGTGTGTATGATATATTCCCATCCGTAGTTTGCCACATGCTTGAGTGATTCTCTACTTTTTTGTTCTCTTTCATCATTTCTAGTTGTTTGTAAGTGAATTAATCTAATTTTTGGTTTTCTAGTTTTAATCTTATAATGTCCTGTATGCTGAAATTTATCAATAGTTTTATTATTTATAACATACTTTTCATTTTTATATATTCTATCTCCATCATAAAAGTCAAGCTCTACTTCAATCTCAAGGCCTTTATATTCAAATTCTTTTTTAAATTCTGTTGTTTTATCAATTTGCCATCTATATATAAAAAAATCTTGCCCTGATTCACGCATCGTTATATTAATCTTTCTATTATCTACATTATAGGTATAGAAATAAAACATATAATTGTTAGGCCTATTTACAATAGGTATTATTGAATAATATTCACTATTAGAAGCTACTCCAAGTCCACTATGTTTTAGTAAAGTTTCCTCTTTATTATGCTCAATCATATAATCTTTTTCTAAACCTCTTAACTTTTTAACTAAATAGTCTTCAAGAAAGTTTTGAGCACCAATATTTTTGCAAATGTTATTATACTCTTCAGTAGTTCTAACATCATCAAAAGTGTTTAAAAAAAAGTCCACCTCAAAAGCCATACCATTTGTCTGAATACCTTTACCAAAAGGTGTGTTTAAACTACCTAAATAAGCTTTATATAAATATGGATTTGTTTTATCTCCAATATCTAATGCTTTTTCAATTACAGGTATATCTCTAGCATCTAAAACAACATCATAAGTAGTATAAAAGAACGCTTCATATCCTAATGATTTTGCGGCCTTTGCACCATTAAATAAATTAGTCAGAACAGTTAATGACTGATTACTATTCTTCAGGCCATTAATATTAATTTCAGCATGAAAATCATCTGTATATCTATAAAATCTTGTATAGTAAGAATGGTGAGTTAATGGGTTGTGTTTATCATATATGTAATAGTCTACCATCTTTTGAATATCTTCATCAACAGGATAATGAGATAATAGCATAATCTTTCTTCCTAATGGCTTTAAGCTATTAATAGTGTCTTTTGTTAATTGTATTCTACTTTCTAAATTAGGCCAAGTACCTACAATTATTAGCTCTCTTTTATTGTTAGTTGCTTTTGCTTGAGTTAATTGTAACACCTTTTCAGCATCTTCAGAAAGATTGCCTGTTAAATAATGAAAGTCTTCGTACGCATTCCATCTATTCAAATAAACATCTAAGTTGTATATAAGTTTGGGTAATTGTTTATACTCAGCAGCTTCTTTTATGACAATAGGGTTTAATTCCTTATTCCCTCTGTCTCCTTTAGATGGGAAGAAGAAAAGGTCAGCAGCTTTGATAAAGTCCTCTGTATCGCCTCTTTCACCCCAAATAACGCAGTTCTCAGGCTTTTTATCCATTAATGGTTTCCAATAGCTTTCAAAATTACCTGCTTGATTGCCTAAAAAGTGAAATTTAATTTTGTAATCTTTAAGCTTTTCTGCCATTTCAAACCCATATTTTTGGTTCTTTCTAGGGGTAAATAAACCAATTATTACTGCATGTTTGTAATCATGCTCAAGACCTAATTTCTCTCTTGCTATTCTTTTATTTGAAGTTTTTGCATCTATAGGGTATTCAATGATTTCTTGAGGTATATCCAAATGGTCATATTTCATGATATTATATGGGCTAACAAATACAAATTTGTCAGGCATCCATTTTTTGTTTTTTGGATTAAAACTGCTATCATGAGTTGATTCTACTATTTTCCAAGTTCTTGTTTCAGAATATAAAAAACTTGACATTTCATCATCCATAAACATTTCAGGGAACTCTTCCATACTGATAACATCAGGTTTGAAATCATCAATAATAGACTTCATTTCATCGAGCTTATTATGACCTAAAGAATGAAAATTATTTTGTCCAACTAGATTAATAATTCTATTTCTTTGTACAACAAAAGACCAAGCAAGAAAAGAATGTTCAATGACTTTAATGTGAAAATCATTTTTGATTAATTCAACTTTTTTAACTGAACATTGGGGAGCTCCGCCAGTACTTAAATGCGGAGTAATAATTAATAATTTTTTCATAGTTCATCTTTTATTATAGTAATAACTTGTTCTACAGATGGATGACATTCGTATGTTGCTTTCTTTTCTAAGCACCCAATTAAAGGTTGAACTGAATTAATGTCTTCCCAATATTCTAAAGCATATTTCATATTAGATGCACATTCTAATCCACATCCACCACGCACATAATTGTATACTAATTTATCATTATAGTAATGTTTTCTACCATTTTCTCCATATCTATAAGGAATCCTAAATTCAGGTTTAATTGATGAACCTAAATGTATAATAGGAACATTAGTTGTACCTGCAAGATGTAATAATCCACTATCCATAGTAACAAATGCTGTAGCATTATTCATTAAATGCCAACAATCAGATATGGAAGTCTTATTCATTAAGTTCAAACCTTTCTCAATTTGGAAATTAAATACAGGTTTTTCTACATTAAAAAATCCTGTTTCAGATGAATCTTTTCCAATAGAAACTACATCAAAACCACTATCATTTAATTGTTTTGTTAAATTCATCCAATTTTTAGTAGACCAAGTTCTTGAAGGCCAAGTGCTTACAGGATGTATTAAAATATAAGGTTTTTTAGGTATTTCAAAAGAACATTCTTCTGTAGGTCTGTAGAAACATTCCATTTCATCATGTCCAAGCATAAAGCCTAAATGTATAGCATGAAATTGTCTAATGTCCATCATGTTATGCTTCATCTCTACACCTCTTTCATCTTTCTTACCTACATTATAGAAAGAGTTATGTACAATGTAATTTTCTTTTATATAGCCCATGTCAACAGATGAAGCTTTATAACTTTTATCTACATGTGGGTTCATTTTGAATATCTCAGGCATATTTGAGATGACAATTATTCTTCTATGATACGCTTCACTTATCTTTTTAATGGTAGGAGTAGCACATATTAAGTCTCCTAGACCATTACATTCTGATAAATCAAGACAAATATTATCCATTTTTAACTATCTTTATTGTATAAAAATAACACATTTTACACATATTTTGTATATTTACATTCTAAAATAATTTTATGATAATTGAAATTAGTATCGGAGAAGCATTTGACAGACTTACTATCCTCAAGATTAAGTCAGAAAAGATTAAAGATGACACCAAACTCACTAATGTGATGATGGAGTATTTCTACTTACTAAACCTTATGAAGGAAGAATTGGAAGTAGATGAGGATAATGAAGATTTTAAAAGGTTATTTAATGTAAACTCACAATTATGGGATGTAGAAAATAAATTAAGAGAATGCGAAGAAAAAGGGGATTTTACAGATGAATTTATAAAACTTGCTAGAGCTGTTTATTATCTTAATGATGCTAGAGCAGTTATTAAAAAAGAGATAAATTTGAGTTATGGGAGTCAATTTGTAGAGGAGAAATCTTATAACCAATTATAAATCAATATGATAGTAGTTTTTTATGGACAACCTAGCTCAGGTAAAACTACTTTGGCTAAATTGCTTCAAGAAAGGATTTTCTTACAGAATCAGCCCACCCCTGTTATCATAGATGGGGATGAAATTCGTACTATTTTCAAAGATACCGACTATTCAAAAGAAGGTAGATTGAATAACCTAAGGAGGATTAGTGATATTGCTACTTTTTTAGAAAGTAAGTATAACTTGGTGATTATTAGTGCAGTATTCCCTTATCAGGAGGCTAGAGAATACTTAGATAGTATATGCAATAATGTGCTTTGGGTTCATTTATTCAATGTTGATTTTAGAGAAAGGCAAGAATTTCATGTAAAAGATTTTGACCTTCCCTATGTTGAAGCTAAAAAGAATTGTTCCATAAATACTACAAATTTTACCCCTGAAATGTGTATTGAAAGATTGTTAGACTATATGTCTTTATAAATAATCATTAAATATTAATCGTTTTTTAGTATATAAATGTAAAATTGTATTATTTTTATACTAAATTATGTGTATTTATGGCTGCTCCTGCTAAAAAAACAACGACTAGGACTATTAGCTCAAGTGAAAACTTAAGTGTTAGAGTTAATCATATTGAGAAAACTATCATGAAAATTAGTCCTCAAATTGATGAAATTTATAAAGTTATAGTTGGAAATGAAGCTTTTCAACAGGAAGGTTTGATTTCAAGAGTCAAAAAATTAGAAGACCAAAACGAAAAGACTAATGCTCTCAGAAATAAATTAATGGGAGCTTTTCTTGTTGGTGGTGCAGTTTGGACTGTTATTTGGGAAGTAATTAAAAATAGCTTTTTAAAATGATACCAAAAGGAGACCCTACAGCTATAAATCCTATTCAAAAAATGTTCTCTAAGGGAGACTTAAAAAAAATAGGTACTGCAGATGCAATCGGACAGATTGTTGAAATAGCATCTTCTTTAGCAGGTGGAGTGGCAGCTATAAATGATGCTAAAAAAGCTCAAGAGTTTCAAAACTATTTGTCTAATCTTAGCGATGACCAACAACAAGCTTTGATTAATTCAATAGATAAAGCTAAAACAGAGGAAGAGACATATAGAATTATAGCTGCAGTTATACAAAATGCACAAGCAAAAAGAGTTGAAAACCTTGCAGGTGTAATAGTACAACAAGAGCAGATAAATAGAAATATTAGAATAGAAAAGATAGTTATTATCTCCTTATTAGGTTTACTAGCTATTGGTTTAATTTATTCAAGAAAAAAGGATTAATGCAAAAAGAAACAAAAATATTATTAGGATTAGCTGCGGCAGGAGTCGTGGCTTATCTTTTTTTAAAGCCTAAAATTGAACCAATTACAACAAGTACTACAACCACAACCACAACAAAGCCAATAAATATGGGTACTTATGATAAACCAAAACCAAATGATTTTAAAGATGTATTTAAGTTTTATCAAACTTGTGGGGATGGATATAGAACAAATAATCCATCAGTGGATTGTATTGGTAGAGGTGGATATAACACAGGAGTAGCAGGACCAATATTAAAAAAACAATAATGCAAAACGAAACCATAAAAAGAGAAAATGACCAAAGGATTGATGAGTTGGAAGCTGCGATAGTTGATAATTTTGAGTTGGTTGAATGTCCTGTTGTACATAGATTTACAGACGGAATGTACATTAGAGAGATATTCATGCCAAAAGACTCTTTATTAACTAGTAAGATTCATAATACGAATCACCCATATACTATTTCACAAGGGGTAGCGATGGTACAAATTGATGCAGGAGAATGGATTGAGTTGGCTGCTCCTTATACAGGTATAACTGTAGCAGGAACAAGAAGAGTTTTATATATTGTTGAAGATTGTATTTGGACAACCTATCATCCATTAGAAGATATGAAATTGTCTTATAATGATTTGACTGAACAAGAAAAACAAAACATAGTAGATGAAATTGAAAATGAAATAATAGAACCGCACCAAAATTGTATTACAGGTACTAATATTCATATAGATTATAAAGAAAAAATTGATAAAAATAAAATTGGATAATTATGGCATGGTTAATGACAGGAGCATCAGTTGTTCAAGCAGGTACTGCAGTAGCTAGTACTATAGCAAGTACAAGAGATAATAGATTAAGAACACAATATGAACAACAATTAGGTCTATTAGACTTTGACCAAAAAAAGCAATTAAACGATGCTTTGCTAAAAGCCCAAGATGAAACATCTAGGCAGCAAATATTAGCTAATGCTTTAGGAGGTGTAAGTCAAGCTAGAGTACAAACTTTTGGCAATATTGCATTAGAAAGAGAAAAAACTAACCAAGTTGTAACTATTTTAGGAGTTGTTGCAGGTATTGGTCTTTTAGGTTTCTTATTATACACAACTAAAAAATCATAAAATGGCAGTTTTAGAAGGACAGATATTAACGCCAAATAAAAAGTCTATGTTGGCAGATGAGCTTAAACTTGAGTTAGATAACTTAAATAAAGCCATTGCTATTGGCGGTATTGATGCAGGTCAAAAACAAGCAGTAGATGCTAGTAAAGTAGCTATTCAAAAAGTTTTAAATAGCATATTAAGTAAAAGAGGGGTTGTTACTCCTGATGAAACTGATGATGCTTTAAAGAAAATTGATGAAGCTAAAAGAGCAAGACTTCAAAACGATTTTTATGGAAGTATCAAAAAATATGGAATTTACATAGCTATAGCTATTGCTGCAGGAGTTGGATTATATTATTATACAAAAAATAGTGCAAAATGAACACGAATGTAAAAAAACTTTTATTAATTTTTGGTGGTGGATTTTTGCTTTTTTGGGCTTTTAAAAAAATTAAGCCTATTGATGTTAAAAAGAAAACTACTTCTAAAGCAGATTCTAATGCTTCTGCTGATGGTAATTCTGAAGAGAAAACAAAAAATGCTAAAATATGCTTAAAAGCATTTATGGAAGCAAGAAAAGCAGGTGAATCAAAAGAATTTTTAGCTGATATGAATAGAGAGTTTTCTAAAGAGTATGGATTAAAAGTAATGCCAAATAAAAGCGATGGCAAATTATTTATAGCTGATTTAGAAGGAAATAAGGTTATATAACTTAACTTAAAATGGCAGAATTACAGGCAACAGCATTAACGCAGGAGCAATTACTGCAATTTCAGATAGTGAATAACACAAATTTCCCTATCCCTAATATTCCGTTTTTAACTCCTAATGTTACTTTTAATTCTACAATTCAATATCAATATACCCTTCCTGCTAACTTAAATATACCAACAATAATTACACCTGTAGTTACGACTTTACTAACACCTGCATTACAAACTGTAATTCCAATTGATGTTAGTACAGGAACTCAACTTACTTATCAGCAAATAACTTCATCTATTAGTACTAATAATTATGCTACTAATTTCTTTTATGCTCAATCAGTAAATTGTAATCAAGTAGGACAGGTGTTTACTTATAATGATTCAGATATTCAAGGAAATGGAACTGTAACTGCACTACCATTTACTTTAGACCCTTATCAAAAGCAATGTGCTGTTTATTATTATCCTCCTGAAAATTTGGTTAGCTTCAATGGTACTAGCTCAGTAAACTTTACAATGCTACCTGATACTACTTTGAATTTAAAAGTATTTTCAAGTAGTACTTCTCCCTCTCAAATATTAGATGAAATTACAGGATATAAAGACAATGCTTTCACAGAAATTGACATAGCCATGGGTTCCGATGTATTTAATGATTATTGTAACTATTTAATCGATAATGAATAATGCCTAGTTTTACAATAAATATCAATGGAGATAACTATACAGTAGGCTATGATGGAACATTTAATAGTCCACAAGGCTTACTTCCTGCTTTAAATAATTTAGGATTTGGTACATTTTGGGTAGAAGAAGTTAGTGGTAATTATGCACTAACTACAACAGATAATGTAAATGTATATGGGACTGCTTCTACTAATGCTGACCCTACAACAAAAACTACTACAAGCACTACTACGACTAGTACTACTGTAGCTCCTAGTCCAACAAGTACAACTACAAGTACTACAAGTACAAGTACAAGTACAAGTACTACAAGTACGACTATAGCACCTACAACAAGTACAACAACTACAAGTACAACTCCTGTTCCAACTACTAGTACAAGTACAACTACAACAAGTACAACTCCTCCTGCAGGACCTACTACTACTAGTACGACTACAACAACAACGACAATATTTACTCAAACTGTAACTTATGCAAGTAACGCAACTGATGCTTGTTTAAATCCTACAGGAACACAAAATGTAGTAGGTAATTCTACAGCTTTCTGTACATCTACTATATTTACTTCAAATGGATTTGCTACACTCCCTAATGGAAACTATGTGTTGGCGTATTTAGGCAGTACTTTAGATATTAATATTTCAGGATTCCCTACTATAACTGCAACTGTTACGGGTGGTGGATGTGCAACTTGTCCTTTAAGTACGACTACAACGACTACAAGTACAACTTTATCACAAAGATGGTTTCAATTAACAAATTGTAATGGTGGTGGTACAGTTTATACTACTAATTATGATGTTGGATATGCGATAGTGGGAGACAGAGTATTTGGAAATGTTTTAGGTGTACCTTCTACTTTAGTAGTGGCAAGTGTATTATTTAGCAACCCCGGTGGCACTCAAATAGGTATTGTTAATTCAGGTTCAACAGGTTGTCCTGCTTCTACCACAACTACAACGACTACAACCACATTACCTCCTGTAACTTTAAATTTAACAGCTACTTGTACAGGAATTACACAAACTATAACGATAGATAATTTTGCAGGTGGTGATGGGACAACTTATTTTGCAAATGATATAACTTATGCAGACCCTGTAAGTGCGGCTGCAGGAGCTACAAGTATTATAGTTGGAGGAACACGAACTTATACAATACAACCTAACGGAACGAGATATATTTATGTTTATAGTTCAACTAGAAATACTGTAAAACAAGGAGGACAAACTTGTACGACAACTAGTACGACAACAACTACAACTACTATACAACAAGTATGGTATGCGATGGATATTTGTTATGTTGGTGGAACTGCTAATTCAACAAATTATGATATTGGGTACGCTATTGTTGGAAGTAGAGTATTCGGAACTGTTTCAGGCACTCCAAGAACATTGGTTGTAAATGCAGTTTTAACATCAAATCCTGGTGGAACTTTAATAGGAATAACTAACTCAGGTTCTAGTGGATGTCCTGCTACTACATCTACCACAACTACGACTACAACAGTGCCTCCTGTAACTGCAAATATTAGCTCAGTTTGTACAGGAATTACTCAAACAATAACTGTTGATACCTTCGGTGGAGGTACAGGAACTTATTTTGCAAATACAACTACTTATGGAGACCCTGTAAGTGCTGCTGCAGGAGCTATGCAATCTGTTTCAGGCTCAATAAGTTATCCTAGCCAACCTAATGGAACTAGATATGTATATGTAACTTCAACTGCAGGTGCTCCTGTTGTAAAACAAGGAGGACAAACTTGTACTACGACAACTACTACAACAACTAGTAGCACAACTACAACCACAACTTTACCTATAACTACGACAACTACTACGACAACTAGTAGCACAACTACAACCACAACTTTACCTCCTTTAGTAGTATCTAATGGTGCTGTAACTTGTAGTGGTACAACAGGCTCATTTAGAGCTTCATTCTCAGGAGGAACAGGTACTTATACTTTTGTAGCGATTGCAGATTCTCCATCAAATGCAGCAACTTGCGTTGCAGGAGGAAGCTGTGGAACTGGTGGGTTTAGAGTTACTTTAGGTGGTGGTGCTACATTCTATGATTTTAGTGGTATTACAAATAGTAATTGGTATACAGCAGTTAGAGATTCATTACCTCAAACATCAGTTCAAAATACTGCAGTATCAATAAACTGTACGACAACGACTACAAGTTCAACCACAACAAGTACAACACCTCCACCTTGTACAACTTGGACTGTATCTAATTTTAATGGATTTGGATTAGGAGATACTGTTAATTATATAGATTGTAGCGGTACTTCTCAATCTACATTTATAGGAGATGGTAACCAATTTGATATTTGTGTACTAAATTCAGGAACTCCTACTCCTTATATGGATTTTGGATATGGTACAGTTACTACTACAGGAATCCCATGCCCTTAAATTTTTTATAAAATATTGAATATTATATATAAATAACTTATTTTTATAACCTAAAAAAAACCATAAAATGTACAAACATAAAACCTTAACACTAATGTGTGTTCAGCCTTGCATACAATACTACGCTTGGCAAGTGGAAGTGATGTTAACAAATTTCAAAAACTTACGAATCCACGAAGAATTTAATGTTCATACCCTTTGGGCTTTTAATAAGAATGAAGCCGATTGGGAAGCAAAAAGAGCCATTATCAAGAAAGTAGAAGATGCTTACTCTGATGTGGCTGAATTTCATTATTACGAAGACACAAGAGAATATCCTATCAGTTATATAAGCTCAATTAGACCAAATGTTCTAAAACAGCATTTTCAAGCATTTCCTGAATTAAGTGATGAAGCTATATTTTACCACGATTGCGATGTGGTTTTTACTCGTTTCCCATTATTCTTACATAATTATCAACAAAAAGATAATAATTGGTATGTATCTGATACCATCTCTTATATAGGGCATGATTATATACTATCTAAAGGAGATGATGTATTGAAAAAAATGTGTGATATAGTTGGTATATATACAGATGAAGTAAGACTTAGAGAAGGACAATCAGGTGGTGCTCAATACATTATGAAAAATGTAGACCATGCTTTCTTTCATAAAGTAGAAAAAGATGCAGAAAAGCTATTTAAAGAAATAAACGAACTAAATAATAAAAAGAAACAAGCCGACCCAAATCACCATGAACTACAAATTTGGTGTGCAGATATGTGGGCTGTACTATGGAACGCTTGGATGAGAGGTTATAATACTAATGTGATTAAAGAAATGGACTTTTGTTGGGCTACTGACTTGTCTAAAACATGGGATGAAAAGATATTATTCCATAATGCAGGTGTAACAGGAAATCCTGCTGAAAAACTTTTTTATAAAGGAAATTATATTAATCAATTACCTTACGAAGATGAAGGATTAGATTATGATACTGAAAAGGCTTCCTATAAGTATTTTGAAATTATTAAATCAATCGGTAAAAATTCATGTTTATATGGGACTATTTGATAAAATACAAGAAATCGTAACAGCATATTCAACTATGATGAATCCTACTGAAGAACAAAAACAAGTAGCTGCAAGAAGATTACAGATTTGTATGACTTGTGAGGCTTGGAGAAATGTTCCTGTAGACCATTGCTCAAAATGTGGATGTGCTACAAAAGCAAAAGTATTCACTCCAAAAGGTCAAGAAGCCTGTCCTTTAGGAAAATGGACAATCTAAAATTAATTTATGCCATATTCATATAACCTCTTTAAAGATGAGGTAAAACATAATATTGTAAACACATTTGAAAGAGATATTCAAATTTTGGATGTAGGTGCAGGATGTGGAACTTATTCAACCCTGCTTAAAGACAATTTCCCAAATATGGATGGAATTGAGATTTTTGAGAAATATGTTCAAGATTTTGATTTGCGTTCAAAGTACAATAACTTATATATAGCCAACATACTAGATTTTGACATCAAGCCCTATGATTTATTTATAATGGGAGACATTATTGAGCACTTAGCATTTTACGAAGCTAAAAACTTAATTGATAAATTACACAGAGCAGATAAGTTTATGATGATTGCGGTGCCTTATAATTATGAGCAAGGTGCCGAATTTGGTAATCTATATGAGATACACAAGCAACCTGATTTAACTAAAGAGCTTTTTTTAGAAAGATATACATGTATGAAATACTTAATCGGAGATGACCATTATGGTTATTTCACAAATTACTAATTATGAGATTACCTATTGAATATGTAGATATTAGAAAGAAATACATACTTTTCAAAAATGATTGTGGTGTTACAGATATGACACGCAGAGGGGGTATTTATGAACATTATATCTTCGACTACATTAAAGAAAAGTTAAATGTACAAGGCACTACAATTATTGATGTAGGTGCCAATTTTGGTTTCCATACATTAGAGTTTGCAGATTTAGTAGGAGATGAAGGAAAAGTTTATTCATTTGAGCCGCAAAGATTGGTGTATTATCAATTATGTGGTAATATTATTTTAAATGGTCATGCTAATATATATCCTCATAATTATGCTTTGAGTGATGAAAAGACTACATTAAAAATGGAAAATCTTCAATATTTTTCAGATGAAGCAATAAATATTGGTAATGCTCATTTAGATGCTTGTACTCATTTAGCTTATAATATGGTGGATGTCAATACATTAGACTCTTTTAATATTGAAAATGTAAGTGTTTTAAAGATAGATGTACAAGGATATGAGCCAAAAGTTTTAGATGGAGCAAAAGAAACTATTTCAAAAAACAAACCTGTAATATTTATTGAAGTAGAAGAACCTCAATTAAGTATTTATGGGTGGAATGAAAATGACATATTTAGCCGTATAGAAGCATTAGGTTATACCTATACAAAGGTATTAGATGCTGAACATTTGGTGGATTATGTTGCAATACCAAAATAACCATGATATTAGATTACTTTGAAGGAGCTTTCTATTTGAATTTAGATAAGCGTATAGAAAGAAAAGAAGCATTTGAAATGAGAAGCTCACAAATCGGTCTAAAAGCCGAAAGGTTTTCTGCAACTCAATTAGGTGAAGGTGATGTACCAAACCCATTACAAAATAAAGATTGGCATATTAAAATCTCATGCACTTACTCTCATTTTGAGATGATTAAAGAAGCTAAAAAAAGAGGATTAAAGAATTGCTTAATATTTGAAGATGATTGCATATTTGAACCAAATTTCATTGAAAAAATGAAAGTTTGTGTAGAAGAATTAAAACAAATAGAATGGGATATGTTTTATATGGGTGGAGAGCCTAATGCTGAATGTAATTCTATTTCTGAAAACTTAGCTAAATGTACTACAGGACTCTATGGTACCCATGCTTATGCTATTAATGAATGCTTTTACGATAAAATTTTAAGTATACCATATACTGCAGGTGTTATTGACACACTATTTTTATTTTATGATAGAAACAATAAGAACTATGTTATGTCAAAAGACTTATTAGTATTACAAGATGAAGATTTTGTAAGTGATTTGTGGCATGGTAAAATTAAAAGAACTGAAATATATCAAGAAGCATATAAAAAATGGATAAAATGAAAAAATTAAGCTTTGTATGTACATCATACCGCAGATTTACTTGCGTTGAAAGGATTGTAGCTCAATATCATGCCCAAACATATCCTAATAAGGAATTAATCATTTTTAATACAGATGAGGAGTACCCTTATACTTTGGGATTTGAGGACAGCACAATTATCATTGTAAATAATGGTATAAACTACGAAACAGGAACTCTCTATGAAAATAGAGGACAAATATGTAGAGATGCAGTTACTCATGCTACAGGTGATTATTTTATGTTAGCAGATGATGATGACATTTACTTACCATGGCACATGCAACAAGCTGTAGATGGTATTCAAGCTAATGGGAAAGATGCTTGGAAGCCTGAACAAAGCTTTTTTGCTACGCCTAATAAGGTTGAAATGTGTATGAATACACTTGAGGCATCAGTTATTGTAAAAATGGAAAGAATAAGAGAAATTGGGTTTAGAAGTGATATTACAGGATATGAAGGTCTAAGTTGGTATACTCAGTTAAGAGATGAAAAGCATTTGGATGAGCATAATAAGTATTATGTACCTTCTTATTGTTTTAATTGGTCAGACCCTCATGAAATAGCAGGTCATAAACAAAGCGGTGCTATAGGAAGTCCAAATAACTTTGAAAACCATAAAGAAGCATCAAAAGATTTTGCTAAAAGACCATTAGAAAAACTTTCAGAAGAAAAAGTAAGGGAAACCTACAAACCATATTATCATTTTTTAAGACAACATGTAGAAGATTTCCCTTTAGACTTGGTTAGTAAATACATACCTATTCAGGTATTTCAGGTAGAGAATTTATTGTATTAACTACATTAGATTGTTTATTAGATGAGATTTTTTTAGAATCAACAATTTTAATATTGTTATCTTCATCTAAACTTAAAAATGCTCCACCTTCTAGTTGATTGTCCATTTCAACTGCTTTTTTGCCATAAAAATCTTTTGGCAACATTTTAGATAATTGAATTAATGTAGTTTTTTTGACCATCCATAAGTTAGGGTCTTTTCTATCATTAAAGTACAAATCATTATCATATCTTGATAAAGCTTTTATTTTCAATATATCAGATTTTGATAATACAGTAAATTGATATTCTCCATTCTTTAATTTAGCTACTGCGTATACAAACTTTAAAGTTGAAGCATTTCTTTCTACATTGAAATTAGGCTTATGAATTATATTAGGTTCAAGTCCATAAATAGGTTCAAACTCATCTCCTTCAAAAACACATTCAGTGTGTATTTTAGTGATTTCTCCTGACCTTAATAAGATATTAACTAATCCTTTATACCCAATTAGCGGAGTCACAGTCAATCGAGAGTCTATTCTACGAGGTATTAAGTAGAACTCACCTAACATATCTGATGGTATTAAACCAATTTCTGCTCCAGCAAGTATTGAAGCGAACATAGAACTTGGATTTTCAGTAAACGCTTGAACTAACTTTTCATTCTTTTTAAGTTCAGATATTACTATTTGAACAAATTGAGCTGGTTCAATGTTATGCTTTCTAAGTAAATTAGGAAGTACAGTTTCCTTATATGATTCTATATAAGATTGAAACTTTTGAATTGGCGTTAATTGCTTTTGAACTTGTTTAGGTGCTTCAATAACAGTTTCTACTTCTTTTTTTACTTCATCAGGTTTTAATTCTGATATTAAATCTTCATGTTGTGGAATTTCAAGCTGTACTAGCTCTTTTTTTGTGGTTTGTTTCATTTTATTTTTTATTTGATTTTTTACCGAAATGGTTTTTCATGCCTTTAATAAGTTGTTGATTAGTTGGAAATTCTTTTTTTGGAATCAATGGCTCACCTGTTGTAGGATTTCCATAAATTTTTATATCGTTTTGGTCTACTGTTCTAACGTCTCCAGTATCATATAATCTAATTATAAACTGAGGATTAGAATGAATTGAGCCGCCAATCATAAAGATTGCAACTCCATATCCTAATGGTGTTTCTACATCAAAAGGATTTAAGATTTCATGAATTGTTTGTACTATCATTTTATGGTTATTTTGTTCTATAAATTTTTGTATATTGTTGCTTTGCTTCACACCAATATTTTACCCATTTTTGGTTATACGATAAGTATATTATTTGATTGCATAAATAACATTTATACTTATACATAAGAGTCTACAATAAGTTTTAATTCTTGTCTAGTTAATTTATTAATAATATCTATTTTTTCTCCATTATCTAAAACTATTTGAACATTAGTAATTACTCTACTTATTTCTTCTGAGTCATAGAAAGTATGAAACCCATGTCCTTCTTCTATATTTGTTTCTTGTTGATAAGTTACATCAAACTCAAAACAAATTTCTCCATATTGAGTTTCTTTTTTAAGTATTTTTTTCATTTTTTTCTTCTGATTTTATTACAAGTAAAATAATAAAAAATGCTAATACAAAGCAAAATAGTGATGCAATAGTTTTAAATAAATCTGTCATACTAATAGTGAATATTTTCAATGATAGGAACAGTTGCTTTTTTATCACAATCATCTTTAAAAGAACAATCTAAGCAACGAATATAGTTAGGTCTAGCTTCTAATTTATCAGGATTTTTATAATGATGTTCAATATAGCTTTTTATTTTAGGAATAACAACATTCTCATGTAAGTTAATATGCTCTTCTTGAATATTTACCTTGACAATTTTTGCTTTATTAGGGTCTTTTGAAGAGAATATAAAAAAGTAAAAAGGTACATCTTCTATTCCATGTATATGTTTAACTAAATACTTGTAATGAATAGGTTGAAGTAAAGTTTTTGGTTTATTTACTAAACTTTCAGTATGCCAACCATATTCACTCCATTTATCATCAATAAGTCCTGAGTATTTTAAATCAATAACACACTCTTCGCCATTCCATTTTGCTCTAATATCTGATATTCCGCTACAACCATCATGAGACATATACTCACCAACTTGTAGTATTTCTATATTATGGTCTTCAATAATTTTATTGAAAAGCTTTACTGCTTGAATTGCTCTTTGATAATCTATCTGAAGAGTTTCTTTAGCAGTTCCTTTCCATACCATATCTGGTTGAGGTATTTCATCTCCAGGTCTTACATACTTAGTACATAAATACTCGAAGTAAATACCTAACTTGGCAGCAGGGCCAGAAGTAGTAGGAATCTTTTCAAAATATTGTTTTCTGATTTTTAAGCCACATTCTTTTACATTTTCATCGTAATAGTCAATGTAAGATTTTAGAAGCGATTGAGAGACATTCGGTTTTTGCATTTTTTTATGGTTTTTTTGATTGTTCTAATAATAGAAAAGAATACAACACATACACCACCCATTAGATATGTAATAATAACCAAAATCGGAATTATTACACAACCTATAACGAATATTAATGTTGCAATAATAGGGTTAATCATTACTAAAGTATTCTCTTTTAATTTCTTTTAAGTTTTTTGCTTTATCAATTACTCTCATAGCGTCTTCAATTGTTTCATATTCAACAACTATAGCTTCATCTGCAAGTATCTCTTCATTTTTAAACTTATGATTGTCACAATATAAATTGTCACCAGTAGTTAAAAATATATTTTTTTTATAATCAAAAGCGTTAGTTACTCTCATTAAAGAGCAACTTTTAAATTCTGTATGATAAAACCTACAACTGCTACACTTTCGAATCATTGGTAGGCTTTTTTGATTTAGATAAAATTCCATGTTTTTGTTTTAAAATAAACTAATTTTTGGATAGTCTATTGATGTTTGTTCTATTTTATACACGTCTTTATAAAATGATATTACTAATTTATTTAAAGTATTCAAATATTCAACCATTTCATTTACCATTGTAGTTCTTGGTTTTAACATCATAGTTCTAGTTCTTTCATCAAATTGCTGAGATACAAAAGAACCTGATTTATACACAGTTATAAGTTTTTCAGTAGATTTTTGTATTTCATCTATTAAATCTCTAAACTGCTTTCTATTATTCTCATACTCTCTTATAGTTTCAGTATTAAGTTTTACAAGTTCTTCATTGTTATGTAAAAAAACTTGGTAACAACTTTCTACCATAGCTTCAGCAAGTTTTCTTTTACTAGCTTCTGTTAGTCCAGGTATTTCTTTTTCAAATATAAATAAAAAGTTAGAAAATATTTTTTCTTTTAAATAGTTTTTCATAATTTTGATTTAAGATTCACTTACTTCTAGTCCAAATTCGTGAAACTTCGTTACTAAGAGCAGTCTCGGTTTGCACCATTCTGCTCTTTTTTAGTTTTTTGAATTTTTTCTTTCAAGTTTTGTAAATGAGCTAGTCCAACTTCTAATCCTAGTTTATAAGCATAAGAGTTTTTATAGGTTGAACCTTTCTCTTTCGTAATTTTTGCTACTATATTTTGATAGTCTATTATTTCAAACATGCTGTTAATTCTTCTTTGTACATCCTCTTCTATTAAATTTATCATGATTATTTTAATTTATTTTGTAGATATAATTCAACATCTTCGTATGCTTTTCGTAGTTTTCTCATATCTTCAATATCCTTTTTTTTAGTAAAATGTCTTTTTCTCCATTGAGGTAATGTTAATCCAATATCTATAGAACTTTTCCATAGCTGACATTCTGATAAAGCACCTTTATACATTTCTGTATCTTTTTTTTGATTTTCTTTCATGGTTATTTATTTATTTTATTATTAAAAAAATTTATAAAAATTAGACAAGATATTGATGTAAAAATATTTAAAATAGGTATATGTGGGTATATAGATTTCTTTATGGCACTATTTTCTGCATTAAAATAAACAGCCCAATCTATTATATTCTTTGAAAATATCTGAACATAAAAATCGTAGTTTTCAGCAACTGTTTTAAATAATAGTAAAACTGAATATATCATTAGTTTAGCAAATAATAAATTCAAAATCAATAAGATAATAATAATTGTAATCATATATTTTAGTTTGTTTCAATATCTTCTTTTTTCATTTCAGCTTTATCTGGTTCAATCAATTGCTTCCATTCCATATTTACTGAATCTAAATACACTTGAACTAAGTCTCTATTTTTTGGAGTATCTTTATAATATATACAATCTGTTTTATAACATATAAAATCATCAGCAAGCATTTCTGCTAAAATATTCATGTGCTCATAACAAGTGTATCTAATATTATTATATACTTTATGATACACCTGATTGTATTTAAACACTTTAGTTTTATCAGTTAATACTCCATCAATAATAATTTGATATTCTTTACTAGAGCTTAAATTAGCAAGAGCAGCTAAACGAATTGATTTATCTTTAATTTGTAAACCATTTTCATAAGTTTTAGGTTTAATGATTCCTTCAATATATGCTATTCTCCAATAAGCATGGTCTAAATCAGTAGCAGTAACTTTTCCACGATATTTTTTATTCTTATCATTCCAATAATTTACAGGAAGTTGTTTTTTTGCAATAATCTTTTTATCTATTACATAGTTCTTTACATCATTCAATACTGAACGAAATACCCACATTCCTGCTTGTATCTTTTTTAATGGAGAAGGAAATAGAAACTTTCTATCTTGCCATATTATCTCATCAGAGTATGAGCCTTTTCTATAATATGCAATACCTTTTTTATTTTTAAGCTTTTCAAATACAAGCTTTTTTTGTTCATCTCTCAGAACAGTGAAATTATTACTAGAAGACATTTTATGGTTTTTTTATGGTTTTATTTTTTTACTTTCTTATATGCGTTTATGCTTGCTTTTTGTTTTTCAAATTGAGCTTTAGTTATAACTCCTTTCTTTAGTAAACTTTTCAATGAATTGATTGCTACTCTTATTGCTGTATTGATTTCTTTCTTTTGTTCAGCAGGTTTTTTAGGTGTACTTTTTATTGCTTTTCTGATACGTTTACGTTTTTCTTTTTGAAGTGTTTTGAATTTATCAGCTAAATAGTCTTTAATTTCTTCTACTTTCTTTTTTTCTTTTTTTGGTAGTTCATAATCAATTTGTTCATCATCAGATACAGGTTCATTCTGAATGTATAAAATATACTCTACATAATAATTATCAGGCTCACCGTTGTTCTTTCTTCTAGGTTTTAATTTAACTATACCTGAGAAATATGGGTTCTCACCAGATGGTCTATTTTTAGCATCTTCTCTAATTTTTTCAATTATTTTTTTAACACCATCGCCGTAGTAACTATAATTTCTAGTATTAAATATTTTAGTTTTACCATAACCATTAGCATCTATTTTAATATCTAAACAATCAGGAAGTACTGTTTTAATATGGTTATCTATTTCATAGTATTCAACAAAAGATAAATAAGCTTCAGATAAATATAAAGGGTTACATATTTCTCTAGGCGGAAGAGCTTTGACAATCTTACCTAAGTCTTTCTTAATTTCACGTAAACTTAAACTAGGTTGAGCTTTATATTTTGGATATACATCTTTTGAAATGATTGCTCTCTTAGATGAAATACTAAGCTTTTGTTGATTAGGTAATTTAGAGTTCAAATTTCCCAATTCACGAAGCAAATAATTATAAAGCTTAACACCTTTTAATTCACTTACTTTTACTCTAACTTTTTTTGGAGGCATATATATAATTTAACCTAGACGTCGGCAACAAAATTAATTAATTAATTAAACCTATAATAATATCTGACTAACTCATTTTTATAAAATCCTAACAAAATTGACCTATCTTCTATTTTAATTCGAAACTCACTTCTCAAAAACTTATCTACTAATATACAACAAATACAAAGTAGAATAAACTTTCTTGTGCTTTTATTGTTAGCATGATATATTTCTTGCCATTTAAGTTTATTATCTGCTGCAACAGTAGTAAAAACTTTTTCAAAAACTTCATACTGATTTTTACATTTATCTATTTCAATTCTAGTTGCAAAAGTTGAATCAAAATACTTATTGTTGCGCAATTTCAACATAACTGAGTTTTGTATCATTTTCTGTAATTTTTTCGTATTTTTTAATTAAGTCAAATCTTAAAAAGCGTTGTAACTCAAAACCTTGTTGCTTAAAGTTTAAGAAAGTTCCATACTCTTTAATCAAAGTTTTAGGGAATACATATACCTTATCATCATCAACTCTTAGAGAGATAGTTTTAATGTGAATAAGGTTACCATTTAGTAATTCCCAATTGAAACCAAATCCTTTACTTTTGTAATGGTAGTGCTTCTCTAAATCTCTAGTAACATGTAATATAGCATCTTGTACATCAACATAACCAAGGAGTCTTGGCTTTGATAGTTTAGCTAGTTTTAAATGAACAGAAGCATGTGTCCATTGTTTGTTTTCGTCGTAGAAACCACGAACTAAAAGTTGATTGCCTTGCTTATCTTCTTTTCCAAAAACTTTTGAACCTACATCCATGATTTGATTTTTTTATGGTTTTATAAAAATTAATTATTGTTATAGCAGTCATAGCAAAACTATATACAACAATAAATAAAGGTATATCAATAATAAAGAATTTAATAAATATAAATATTTTTTTACTCATTGATTAAAGTTTCGCTTTGAACTTTTTTTAATTTTTCAAGAAATAAAAACTCATGCAATTTAGTAGGAGTTGAAAATACTAACTCATGAGATACATACTCAAATCTTTCATGGTCGTTAGATAGTTCAAATAACATAAGTTTAATAGCGTCTATGCATCTCAATTCATCATACATGAAGTTGTACATGTCTGTGTCTATATGAAATGTATGTTGTCCTTTACTTCTCCATGAAGGAGTATCTGTATCACTGTAATTTTGAAAATAGCTTGTTGTAATGTTTACTAAAGTTTTCATGATTTGTTTTTTTTTGATGGTTATGATTAATTATTAAAATCAATAATTTTTTTTACATTATTAGAAAGTCCTACGATTAATGATTCTGCAATAAAACCTTTTCTCCATGTATCAGGGTTTTTTTCCATATCTTCAATTGTTATTTCCATAACTTTAATAATTCTCTCTCTTAATAATGCGTTTTCCATTGGAGAATTAGTGCTAATTAATTTTCTTAGCAATTGCTCGTTTGTTTGATTTTTTTTCATGGTTTGTTTTTTTTATGATTATTTATTGTGTTCGTAAATTGTGAATTGGTCAAACTCATCCATTTCGTATGAATATTTAAAATCAACACAATGTAGTGTATCACCATATTGATTAATAATTTCATTGATTGTTTTTTCTAATTGTCTAATACCTTTGAAAGAATAGAAATCTGAAAAATCATATTCATGAATTGTATCTTGTTTTACGTATATCATTAATTCATACGTAGTAAAATACTCATCATCATCCCAATGTTTTTCTTTAGGTAAATCTTTTAGAATTTCTTGAACTTTCTCCTTCATTTCAAGTGTTAATTTTTTCATGGTTTGTTAAAAATTTAATGGTTATTTGATAGAGCTAATATAATCACTTTTGATATATAAAAAAATTATTTATACTTTTTTTTAAAATATTTTTTCAAGCTCCTACCTACCTGCCTGCCTGCCTACCTGCCTGCCCGATACATGTCTACCTGCCCCTACCCCACAGGGACACACCATGCCCACCTGACACTCAAGACAGTAAAATATACTCAAAGTTCCTAAAACTGTCCCAAATTGACCCTATTTAATACATAGACATGCTAGAGATATACCCTAGATATACACCAAACTAAATCTAATATACCTAGATTTGAAACTTATAGCTTCCTTAATAAAATATATGTCTTACAAACTATCCCTTGTCCATGTGTCTCTAATGCATTTACAAACCTGCTCCTATTGTTATAGGGTAGATACTGTCAATGAGATTTATCGGTTAGCTATTGTTATGTTATGAATGATATAAATGTGTGCGTCCTTTTTTTTTTTCTTCTCTCTCTCTTTCTGTTTTTTAGTGTTTCTGTCTTCTCTCTAATCTTAGTGTTGTTGTTTCTTTGTTGTTGTCTTCTGAAGTTAGTGTTCCCTTATGTTAAATAAAATAAATAAATAAATAAAATAAATAAATAAAAATAAAATAGTAATTAAAATAAATT
>CAUYTX010000167.1:0-3899 GCA_963575665.1 Gammaproteobacteria bacterium
TGCTGAAGCGCTTTGTTGGTAGCTGTATATTCACGAGTCAAGACACCAATGTAATTTCGTTGCGCCCTGTCAAAACCAACGATAGGGTCAATGCCCATCATCATCAAAGTTTTCTGAAGTAATTCATAGGTGAGATGAGAAGAGTAAACTTTACCTTTGATGGTTCCTTCAGCAATTTCCAACAGGTTAGACAAGATGGTGTTTGCCTTACGTGGAGTTTTATTAGACAACTTGGCAATGGTTCCAGCAATATTCTCTGGGATATCAAGGCCAAATTGTCGATAACATGAAGAAACAACCAAGTCTTTTAATTGAGCATTGGTGTATGGTACAAGATTGACAATATTATGGAACCTGCTCAGAAATGGACCGTTCAAAAGTCCGCCATGAGTAGTAGCCCCAATAAGTGTGAACTTGTTGCATTTCATTACCACTGGGCGAGAGAGGTTTTTGTCTTCAAGGGTATATGTGAAGTCTTCCATAATTCCGTAAAGATACTCTTGCATCTTCTCAGTCAAACAATGGATTTCGTCAATGAAGACAATGTCGTTTGTTTCAATGTTTTTGATGACATTGTACAAATCACCCCAAGTCTTAATCCTGTTGCCCATGATGCTCTGAAATCCAACACCCATTTCGTTGGCAACAACAGTAGCAAGGGTAGTCTTACCTGTACCCGGAGGGCCTAAGAACAAGATATGACCAATGTTCTTATTGGTCTTCTTGTAGGCATTGATTTTGATTTGAAGCAGATCCTTGGTGTCTTGCTGCCCAACGACATTAGCAAAACAATTAGGGCGATGGCTTTCCTGCATAACTGTAACTCCCAGTGTGATAGACCATTGTATCAAAAGGGAGTGATAAAATCAAATCCCTTATAAAAACATTATGGTGCAAAGTTTATTAGTGTTTGTTTGTGATTCCAGTTATCAAGCATTAGAGTATGCAGCTTGGTCTTCACAATTCACTTTCTTAACGAGATGCTTCATTTTAACTTCTGAAAGGCTAGATGTCAAGAAATTAAATTGGAGAAAAGATTCTGATATATTTCTTAATTTGAATAACATCATAAACTCAAAAGACAAGATGGATACTTGTATTCGTGGAGCTTTAATGTACTCCAGCCCAAAATATCAAAACATTTTAATGCTCAAAGATTCAAACTATTGCGATGAAGAATCTTTGACAAAAACTATTAATTATTTAAATGAAAAACTTGACTTTGTAAAAAATAAAGATTTAATTGGATTTACTAGAGAATATGTAGTTTTAAATGACACAAACTTCATAGAAACAATTAATCAAAATCAAAAGCAAGATGAATATGATGAAATAAGTTTAGGTTTAGAAGTTTCCAATGCGTTGATGGGATTAGAAGTTGATACCGCACCATTTTGTGAAGCTATAAAAGAAATTACATCTATTGAGAATATTAAAATACATACTGGACTAATTAAAAACATTATAAAATATAAAGAAATCATTGATATGGTGTTGTCATTTTCAATTAACAGCAGAACTGATTTAATTTCTCTATATATCATTTGCATCCATTCTTCCAGTAGCCGAAAGTTATTAAAAAAAAACCCTCCTAACGGAGGGTTTTTTTATTCTTATATAATTTGACTTCATGGGTTGACACTTCTTCTAAATAAAAGTATTCTTCCAAGATATTTTCAATTTCAGGATCAGCTTTAAATATATTGATAAAACATAAAGCTTCAATATGTTTTAGTACGATTTTAATTTCTTTTAAAAATGCATACTTGGTAAATAAAATGTATTTATCAGGCAAACCAATAATTCTTTTGGAATCAACGAACTTTCTTTTAAATAATTCCAATATATCTTCATAAAACGTGGTGAATTAAAAGACAGAATAAGCGATACAAAATTAGGCGCAATAGATGAAATATTTAAAATCTATAAGAATGAAAATTGGATGTTTACAAAAGAGTTTCCAATACAATACATTTGGAATGGATTAAAATATTTACCTGAAGAGCCTAAAATAATCAGTCCTTCTTTGCTGATGTTAAATGAAACTGAAGATATATTGGAATTATTTAAAAGAAAGTTCGTTGATTCCAAAAGAATTATTGGTTTGCCTGATAAATACATTTTATTTACCAAGTATGCATTTTTAAAAGAAATTAAAATCGTACTAAAACATATTGAAGCTTTATGTTTTATCAATATATTTAAAGCTGATCCTGAAATTGAAAATATCTTGGAAGAATACTTTTATTTAGAAGAAGTGTCAACCCATGAAGTCAAATTATATAAGAATAAAAAAACCCTCCGTTAGGAGGGTTTTTTTTTAATAACTTTCGGCTACTGGAAGAATGGATGCAAATGATATATAGAGAAATTAAATCAGTTCTGCTGTTAATTGAAAATGACAACACCATATCAATGATTTCTTTATATTTTATAATGTTTTTAATTAGTCCAGTATGTATTTTAATATTCTCAATAGATGTAATTTCTTTTATAGCTTCACAAAATGGTGCGGTATCAACTTCTAATCCCATCAACGCATTGGAAACTTCTAAACCTAAACTTATTTCATCATATTCATCTTGCTTTTGATTTTGATTAATTGTTTCTATGAAGTTTGTGTCATTTAAAACTACATATTCTCTAGTAAATCCAATTAAATCTTTATTTTTTACAAAGTCAAGTTTTTCATTTAAATAATTAATAGTTTTTGTCAAAGATTCTTCATCGCAATAGTTTGAATCTTTGAGCATTAAAATGTTTTGATATTTTGGGCTGGAGTACATTAAAGCTCCACGAATACAAGTATCCATCTTGTCTTTTGAGTTTATGATGTTATTCAAATTAAGAAATATATCAGAATCTTTTCTCCAATTTAATTTCTTGACATCTAGCCTTTCAGAAGTTAAAATGAAGCATCTCGTTAAGAAAGTGAATTGTGAAGACCAAGCTGCATACTCTAATGCTTGATAACTGGAATCACAAACAAACACTAATAAACTTTGCACCATAATGTTTTTATAAGGGATTTGATTTTATCACTCCCTTTTGATACAATGGTCTATCACACTGGGAGTTACAGTTATGCAGGAAAGCCATCGCCCTAATTGTTTTGCTAATGTCGTTGGGCAGCAAGACACCAAGGATCTGCTTCAAATCAAAATCAATGCCTACAAGAAGACCAATAAGAACATTGGTCATATCTTGTTCTTAGGCCCTCCGGGTACAGGTAAGACTACCCTTGCTACTGTTGTTGCCAACGAAATGGGTGTTGGATTTCAGAGCATCATGGGCAACAGGATTAAGACTTGGGGTGATTTGTACAATGTCATCAAAAACATTGAAACAAACGACATTGTCTTCATTGACGAAATCCATTGTTTGACTGAGAAGATGCAAGAGTATCTTTACGGAATTATGGAAGACTTCACATATACCCTTGAAGACAAAAACCTCTCTCGCCCAGTGGTAATGAAATGCAACAAGTTCACACTTATTGGGGCTACTACTCATGGCGGACTTTTGAACGGTCCATTTCTGAGCAGGTTCCATAATATTGTCAATCTTGTACCATACACCAATGCTCAATTAAAAGACTTGGTTGTTTCTTCATGTTATCGACAATTTGGCCTTGATATCCCAGAGAATATTGCTGGAACCATTGCCAAGTTGTCTAATAAAACTCCACGTAAGGCAAACACCATCTTGTCTAACCTGTTGGAAATTGCTGAAGGAACCATCAAAGGTAAAGTTTACTCTTCTCATCTCACCTATGAATTACTTCAGAAAACTTTGATGATGATGGGCATTGACCCTATCGTTGGTTTTGACAGGGCGCAACGAAATTACATTGGTGTCTTGACTCGTGAATATACAGCTACCAACAAAGCGCTTCAGCA
>CAUYTX010000168.1:0-3888 GCA_963575665.1 Gammaproteobacteria bacterium
AAATAGAAATCTGATAAAAATCAACGAGTTACACTTTCAACTGCGTAACTCCTAGCTATATTGGTTCTTGTGTCGATATTAGTGAGCAAATACAACTCTTGGAGCAGTTGAAAGAAGTTGAGCAGCGCTGGAGTTTTGCGTTAGAGGGAACAGGTGAAGGCGTCTGGGATTGGGACCTTGCTGCAGACAAAATAACGTTCTCAAAACACTGGTACGAAATTCAGGGTTTCGAAGCAGGAAGTATTGGAACAACGGCAAGTGATTGGCGAAAACTGGTACACCCTGATGATATCCTAATAGTAGAGAAGACTTTACAAGAACATTTTGAAGGCAAGAGCCCTAATTTCTTTTGCGAACACCGAGTGCGCTGCAAGAACGGCGAGTATAAATGGATTCTAGGTCGAGGAAAAGTAGTAGCTCGTGATTCTAAAGGAAAAGTACTTCGCGCAATCGGTACACATCTTGATATCACAGATAGGAAAATCGCTGAGATTGAACGCAATCGATTGCTTGATTTGATTATGGAGGCTCCTGATTTCATTGCTTCTTCAGACATGGAATCAAATCTAACGTTTATCAACCCAGCAGGAGCTAGATTAGTTGGACTTACTAAAGATTGCGACATAACGAAATTGCAGATAAAAGATATGCACCCTACGTGGGCTACAAAGCGGGTACTAGAGGAGGGTATTCCTGAAGTGCTACGTCAAGGTTACTGGAGTGAAGAAACAGCCTTGCTGAATAGTGTGACTGGTCAGGAAATACCCGTATCTCAATTGTTGTTACTTCACCGAGACGTAAATGGTATTCCAGAAAAGCTTTCCACTATTATGCGTGATATCAGTAGTTTTAAGAGATCTGAACAGTTACTGAGGGATGCCAAAGAAATTGCAGAATCCTTATCACGCGCTAAATCCGAATTTCTTGCGAACATGTCACATGAAATTCGCACTCCAATGAACGGCATCATTGGCTTATCGCAATTGGCACTCGATCAGCTCATGACGCCTGTTATTCGTGACTATTTGCAAAAAATATACTTTTCATCAAAAAGTTTGCTCGGTATCCTCAATGACATTTTGGATTTCTCTAAGATGGAAGCTGGGCGAATGTCTATCGAAAATAGACCCTTCAATCTCGATCAGGTAATAGATAGCCTACGTAACTTGTTTGAAGAACGAATTCGAGCTAAGCACCTTGATTTTAAAATTGAGATTTCAAAAAGAATGCCACGGGACTTTGTTGGGGACTCCATGCGCATCCAGCAGATATTGTCTAATCTAATTGGCAATGCAGAAAAATTTACCAGTCATGGCCATATCGCAGTCAAGATTTGGATCAAGAGGCTGGAAGGCTCTCAAGCACAGCTTTGCTTTGCTGTTGAAGACACAGGTATCGGCATTTCCGAGGACGACTTATCCAAACTATTCAAACCTTTCAGTCAAGTCGACGCTTCTATTACTAGAAAGTTTGGGGGGACGGGCTTAGGGCTTGCAATCAGCCAAAAATTGTTACAACTGATGGGTGGCAACTTTAAGGTCCCTAGCAAGCAAGGGCAAGGTACGACATTCAGCTTTGACGTGCTACTTGGCATCGGAGAATTTCAACATACGCGAGATACTCCCCGCAGAACCAAGCAAGAGGTCGGCAATTTAAAACAGGATCTTCAACAACTGGCAACCAAACTAAAAGGTAGCCATATTCTGGTCGTAGAGGACAACGCTATCAATCAACAGGTAATGAAAGGGTTTCTCGCACTTTCCAGTATTGAGGTTTCTATCGCCGACAATGGGCAAGAGGCATTAAACCTTTTAGAGCAGCAAACTTTCGATGCTATTCTAATGGACGTTCATATGCCGGTTATGGGGGGTGTAGAGGCTACTAAAAGGATCCGCCTTGATCAGAAATACCTTGATCTCCCTATTATTGCCCTAACCGCAGGTGTTACACAGGAAGAGCAGGATAAGTGTCTTGCCAGCGGCATGAACGATTTTATTGCAAAACCGATTAATCCAGAGAACCTGATCACGACGCTAACAAAATGGGTAAAACCTACTGAATTGCCAGAACGCTCTAGTAGTAGTCTTACCATCGCGGGTATAGTAGGGTAAGAGAAAATTTGTCGTACGAAAATCAAAATGTCTTTCTGAACATATAGAAAATGATTGATCAGGTTTATCCTTCTATTTTTTTTTGGGTACATTGATGAGCAATACTAATCTAGCAATTAAGAATTCGGCATTTAGTTTTTTATCACTTGGTAGTCGTCTTGCCGGCAGCATGATCACATTCGTCGTCATCGCTAGGTTACCTGGAATTGGGTCGATTGAATTTGGACAGATCACTTATGCGATTGCTTTGTCTAGTATCTTCGTTACATTTTCTCAGTTTGGTTTGTCGTCTTTGCTAATTAGAGATATTGCAGCAGATAAATCTTCGCTAGTTACCTATGCTCGTTCCGCTTTCTTTTTGAGAATTGTACTTTCAATATTTAGTTTTTTATTGATGTTTGTCTATTTGTTGTCGATAGAAATGAGTTCTCAAGGGTGGGAAGTATGCTATATCATAGCAGCAGCTTTTCTTATAGGTTCTTTTTCTTCAGATATTCAAGTACTTTTCCAAAGTCATGAAAAAATGCATCTTGAACTATTTGGAATAGTGGTTGAAAATCTCTTATTCATTGTTTTTGCTTTTCTTTCTATTCTTTTTCATCCAACAGTTGTGCAAGTTTCTTTTATTTTTCTTATTTCAAAATTAGTAGCTTTTTTTTTGAATTATACAGTTTGTGGGAATTTGCTAGTTTGGGTATATCCGAGGATTGACATTGCCCTCTGTAAAAACATGCTTATCAAAGCAACGCCATTTGCGGTCACAGGATTGTTGGCTTCTGGTGTTGTTCAAATTGATACCGTTTTGTTGAGAGAATTAAATCATTACGACGTAGAAGGATCTGTTGGAATTTATCAAGCCGCCGTGCGCTTATTCCTAATACCGATGCTCTTGGCCGAAATTGCTGTCAAAGTGTTTCTACCCATGCTTTCTCGTATTCATGGTCATGATAAAAGCTTTTTAATGAAAGATCTTGGTCGTGTCAATCATGTACTTCTTACTTTAGGAATGCTTATTGGTTGTGTTACTGTGTTCCGTAGCACGGATTTAGTAGAATTCTTTTATGGAGATAGGTATTCTGCAGCTGGTCCTGTTCTTCGAATTTTTGGATTCGCTATGATAACTCGCTTTGGTGCCGCTTATGGTTTATATTTTACGATTTGGGATAAGGTGTGGTTTCGAGTGATTTGTGCTCTGCTTGCACTGTTATCCGTTGTTGTGTTAGATTTCTTATTCATACCAAATTATGGCGTAATGGGTGCTGCGTATGCATCCCTTATTTCTCACATTTTTTACATGTTTCTGTATTTAGCAGGGATTTATAAATCTGAAGGAACAATAGTTTTAGGGTGGCATTGGAGACGAGCTTTAGGAGCCGGGATTGGAGTATTACTCTTTCTGTATATTACCTCTGGCTTACAGATTTTGTTTATGCTGCCAGTCTACATAGTAGTGGTGTTTTTTGCCACGTTTTTGAGTATGTTAAGTGAGGATCGGAACAGATTTTTAGAACACCTGAATCTTGTAAAACCATAATTCCAGTTTCACATGTAGTGTGGTTCGTTTCTAGTAAAATTAGCTGGTCCGTTACCGTAGATCACGAACTACGCTAACAATAAGGTGCTGTTCGTTCTAATCACGCCTGGCATAGCGGCTCAACTATATGGCATATTTAACCGATTTGCGACGTAAATCTCCAAAGATTAAGGAAAGATCTTACTTTTAACCTGAGTTCGACGTAAGAAATAATGTAAGTTATTGTATCAGTTATGCTTTATT
>CAUYTX010000169.1:0-3831 GCA_963575665.1 Gammaproteobacteria bacterium
GTAGAGAGAGAATCAAGGATGATTCTCGACTGCGCACTCGGATCGGACTCCAAAACCTCACCCCCTAGCCTTGACAGGAGAGGGGGAATGCCGAAGATTGCCTCGTACACTCCTCCCAAAAAATTAGTAATTTTTTGACCCTAATTTTTACCCTACGCTGTGCCCCTTAAAAAACAATGACTTACGAAGACACCAAAAATTAGGGTTTTGCATCGTTTTTTTAGGGGTGGTGGGTAAAAATCGTACACAGATCACAGAGTTGACAAAAAAAATCTGTCAAGCTAGTCTAGTTCACTGCCGCGTAGGCAGCTTAGAAAAGATGGAGTAATACTAACGGGGTTGTAGAGTTGTTCACTGCCGCGTAGGCAGCTTAGAAACTGCGTACTCCTGCCCCGCGCCGCTTTTATCATGTTCACTGCCGCGTAGGCAGCTTAGAAATTAATTGCTGGATGGTGCCGATACCCCACAAAGTTCACTGCCGCGTAGGCAGCTTAGAAAGTACGAGTTAGGCTACTTAGTTCGTACAGCATGTTCACTGCCGCGTAGGCAGCTTAGAAAAGATAAACCATCTTTAGTAGTTATAGATACCCGTTCACTGCCGCGTAGGCAGCTTAGAAATTTCTTGAAATACCCTCCCTTTGGATCAAAGAGTTCACTGCCGCGTAGGCAGCTTAGAAATGTAGGTGCGTCTAATAAGTCGCAGGAGACATGTTCACTGCCGCGTAGGCAGCTTAGAAAATAGATCCAGATTCTGACGGGTAGGCGTACCCGTTCACTGCCGCGTAGGCAGCTTAGAAATGAGTGGTGCGGAAATCGCATTAAGAGTGGGTGTTCACTGCCGCGTAGGCAGCTTAGAAAGTGGCGGAACACTGCAGACATCGTGCGGGTTAGTTCACTGCCGCGTAGGCAGCTTAGAAAAAGTTGAATTTAGCATTAAATGAATCATTTGAGTTCACTGCCGCGTAGGCAGCTTAGAAAGATCTCTGCTATTAAAGATGGCATCCACTTTCGTTCACTGCCGCGTAGGCAGCTTAGAAAATGACGGTTAGTGGAGTAGTAAAGGCGAAATGGTTCACTGCCGCGTAGGCAGCTTAGAAAATTGGATGCCACATGATCTTTTCTTGGTTGTTTGTTCACTGCCGCGTAGGCAGCTTAGAAAGAATTCCCCCTGTATCCTTCCCAAATGTGGGAGTTCACTGCCGCGTAGGCAGCTTAGAAAGGGAACACGGTTAACGGATATTCCGTGGGTAGGTTCACTGCCGCGTAGGCAGCTTAGAAATTGTATTTTGGTAGGTTAAAAGACCTTGTATTGTTCACTGCCGCGTAGGCAGCTTAGAAAAGTATAAGACCTCTCGATATACTGTCCCTCTTGTTCACTGCCGCGTAGGCAGCTTAGAAAACTAAACGGGCACGATTTTGCGACGCACATTCAGTTCACTGCCGCGTAGGCAGCTTAGAAAGATTCAAGGGATGGACGCAAATGACTATGTGAGTTCACTGCCGCGTAGGCAGCTTAGAAAAGTATGACCATGTATAACACCTTATTGCTAGAGTTCACTGCCGCGTAGGCAGCTTAGAAAAAGTTGGCGTGCCTGTAGCAGATACTTGATTTGTTCACTGCCGCGTAGGCAGCTTAGAAACATACAGGGGCTTGTTGGAGGTTAACAAGTAGGTTCACTGCCGCGTAGGCAGCTTAGAAAGGGCGGCGTCGCAAGAGTTACAGAAATAAGCAGTTCACTGCCGCGTAGGCAGCTTAGAAATTTAGCTAGCAAGAATCGTGCCAGATTTATCGGTTCACTGCCGCGTAGGCAGCTTAGAAAAACGCTTGGATCAATAATAATTGCGTTGGCACGTTCACTGCCGCGTAGGCAGCTTAGAAAACAAATAAAGTCTAGCACCGAAGCACATATGACCGTTCACTGCCGCGTAGGCAGCTTAGAAATTGGGCGCGTGCTCGTTTACGTTCTTTAGAAAGTTCACTGCCGCGTAGGCAGCTTAGAAACAGCAACTGCTTAATTGCCGTGGTCATATGTGGTTCACTGCCGCGTAGGCAGCTTAGAAATATCACAATGATATTGCGGGCGACTTGCGTGAGTTCACTGCCGCGTAGGCAGCTTAGAAAATTTTTCTCTATTTGCTAGCGTTTGTATTACTGTTCACTGCCGCGTAGGCAGCTTAGAAAGGCGCACCATTCTCTTTCGAGAAGTGGTAACAGTTCACTGCCGCGTAGGCAGCTTAGAAAATTAAGGGTAGGATACATTCTGAGTTTTTGGAGTTCACTGCCGCGTAGGCAGCTTAGAAAGAAATTTTCGCAAGCGCATAACATTTTATGTTGTTCACTGCCGCGTAGGCAGCTTAGAAACATTTCTGTACTAGGAAAGCTGTTGGTTATGTGTTCACTGCCGCGTAGGCAGCTTAGAAAAGAATCGAATACACGTTACTAATGTTGACTTTGTTCACTGCCGCGTAGGCAGCTTAGAAAGGTTATATGACCCGTGCAGGCATATGCGGTTAGTTCACTGCCGCGTAGGCAGCTTAGAAATAATCTAGTGGTATATTGCAACAATCGCACTAGTTCACTGCCGCGTAGGCAGCTTAGAAAATGCCCTTGGCAGGGTTAAAAGACCTTACTACGTTCACTGCCGCGTAGGCAGCTTAGAAAAATATACGAACATTAGCTTAAAACGTGAATAAAGTTCACTGCCGCGTAGGCAGCTTAGAAATCAAAATTGATTGCAACTATTTTCAAAAAAAAGTTCACTGCCGCGTAGGCAGCTTAGAAATTGCTACCAACAGGGTTAAAAGACCATGCCCTTGTTCACTGCCGCGTAGGCAGCTTAGAAAAATTCATATTTCATAAATTCATATTTCATAAATGTTCACTGCCGCGTAGGCAGCTTAGAAAGAACAATGTTGCACATTGTTCATTATTCATCTTGTTCACTGCCGCGTAGGCAGCTTAGAAATTTACAAATTTCAAGTCTTCTTTTGCTTCAGAGTTCACTGCCGCGTAGGCAGCTTAGAAATCCCTAATACCCCAAAATCACCCATGCCAAAGTTCACTGCCGCGTAGGCAGCTTAGAAAGTCTAATTTGAATTACTCCTCCTAGAGCTAAGGTTCACTGCCGCGTAGGCAGCTTAGAAATAACCCAACACGGCCAATTATGAAGACATTCGGTTCACTGCCGCGTAGGCAGCTTAGAAACTTTAGATTCGACTCTGATAGCCAAGTGTCATGTTCACTGCCGCGTAGGCAGCTTAGAAATGAAAAGACGGCATCCTACTATGTCATGGTGGGTTCACTGCCGCGTAGGCAGCTTAGAAATAATTGTTTGCTGTGGTTTTGGGGTATCCCATGTTCACTGCCGCGTAGGCAGCTTAGAAAGGCCGAATTGGCCGGGTGTTGGGTTAGGCTACGTTCACTGCCGCGTAGGCAGCTTAGAAAAATTCGGCCGGGTCCAGGAGATTTTATGAAGAGTTCACTGCCGCGTAGGCAGCTTAGAAAAATTCTCGTTTTGCCGGGTTGAAAACGGCAAAGTTCACTGCCGCGTAGGCAGCTTAGAAATTACCTCGTCTTCAGAAATTTAAATCATTAATGTTCACTGCCGCGTAGGCAGCTTAGAAAGATTTTAAGGCAGCTAAGCGATCAAGGGATATGTTCACTGCCGCGTAGGCAGCTTAGAAATTCGCTCTCAAACATAGCTTCTACAAACGCTTGTTCACTGCCGCGTAGGCAGCTTAGAAAAGTACGTAGCGCGTCCTATGCCATTCCTCACCGTTCACTGCCGCGTAGGCAGCTTAGAAATATCGTGTTGGGAGTGGATCTAGCAA
>CAUYTX010000170.1:0-3814 GCA_963575665.1 Gammaproteobacteria bacterium
ATTATGCATAATAGAAGTAATAAATCTTGTTTTACCCATTCCACCTCCTGATGCTATTAACATTAATTTATTTGGCATAAATGGTATATTTTCATCTAATCTATTAAATCCAGTTTCATAAGTTTTCTCTATTATCCCTTCATCTTTATCTTTAATATCACTAATAGTTCTTTCTAATGCTTCTGCAAATCTTTTTATTTTATTAGTTTTATTAAGTATATTAAGATTTTCTAATTTACTTATTCCATTTTCTATTAAATCAAATACATTATTAGTATCATGTGTTTTAATTATTGTTTCATAATATTTAAAACAGAAATTTTTTAATTCACGTTGTATGTAATATTGCCATAATATTTGACAATCATACATAATTTTATCATCTCCAAGATATTGTTTGGATATTTCAGTTAAACCATATAACCCAGATATTTTATCTAAATTATTTTTTTCTTTTAATTCCTCATTAACAGAAACAATATCTACTACTATATTTTTTTCATGTAAAGATATAATAGCTTCGCAAATTAATTTATGTGAATGTTTAAAAAATATTTTAGAATCTAATAACTCTTTAATAGTATAATAAGAATCACTAGAATTAATTAAAATAGCTAATAAGTCTTGTTCAATTATTAAATTTTGAGGAGGAATAGTATCTTTTATATTATTCATACAAATTTGTTTAATTTATTTTCTAATTGTTCCCATGTTAAAGAACCAAGTAAATATTTATCACGAATTAAATTAGAATCTATAATATATTCAGAACGGAATCCTTGATCATTTAAATAATCTAAAGGTTTCTTTTTTTTATCTCCTTTTCCAATCCATTTTTTTTCAATACCAGCAAACTTAATATCCCACCATTTAATATATTCTTGATATTTATTACATATTAATTCAAATGTAACAATAGAACCATCAAATAATGGATCAGGATTATTTAAAACAGTTTGTAATTGTCGATATGCTGATTCTTTATTGCCTTCAGGAAATATATTAAAAAAACAATTTTCAAATTCTTTTTTAGTTATTTCATCATCCATAATTATAAATCAATTAATTTACTTTCTAAGATTTTATAGTCTTTAATAAATTCTTTATCAACTTCTAAATATCCTTTAATACGTTTGCAAGCCCAAATAACTGTAGCGTGATTTTTATTATAATGTTTTGCTATTTTATCATAAGTCATGCCTAAAACAAATTTACGTATTAAATACATACAAATTTGTCTTGGTTCTTTATAAATTTTAACGCGAGACTTACTATATAAATCATTTAAAGTTATATTATAATGAGTTATAATAGTTTGTTCTATTTTTTCTATTGAAATATTATTTTTTATTGATAAAGTTTTTATATCAATAATACCAGGATATATATATGGATTCATAAGTTTTTTTTAATGTCTAAAAATTTACACTTTGAGTTTGCTGAAATCATTGATTTTAAGTTAGTTAATTTTGGGGTACACATATAAAGGAGTTAGTGGTAATTAGTTAATTTTTTTTGAGGTACTTTTTAGCCTCTTTCTCATAATCAAAATCGTGGTTATTAATTAAATCTTTCTCGTTTAAATGAAGCAAAAAATTAACTAACTGTTCGCTTCGCCCACTAACATCAGGTTGGCGCAATTTAGTCTGTGCTATCGAAATAACATTTTCCAATAGTGTGTGCTGCCATTGAGTTAGTGCCTTGTCATCATAGAATAGTGCATCTATAATGTTCTGTGCTTTTTGTAATTCTTTCTTATACATATTTCGTTATTTAATTAAACTGCGCCAACCTGCGGTACGTTAGCACCAATTCTAAAGACCATCACGCCAAGTAATCATCATTGCTTCTATTTTATCTCCAAGTATCGGACTGCCATAGTTTTCAAACTTCATTTTGATTGAAGGATAAACTTCTAATCCGTTTGGACATTGTGTTTTAAGTGGTAGCTTTCGTTTATCTTCTGAAATTCGTAATGCTTCTAAAATGAAGTCATTCAAACTTTTATCTTCGGAAGAAGAACTACGGCTAACAGCGTATTGCTGAACATTGCCAGCTTCATCGGTAATTTGAACTTTGTATTCCATATTAACATTTTATTTTAAATTAAACATTTGCGCTTCTAAACTTGCAACGTCAGCAATATGCAAAACGTTAGCAACAACCTTTGCGAAGTTGCACATATTTATATTTCAAAATCTAAAATACCACAACATACTCTTAATACATTGTTATTTATTGGATTATTATTAATATTTAATAAAGTATTAAGCATTTTATAATGATTAGTTATATTTTCAAATCTATTACGAAATACATAATAAATATTATTATCTTTTTTAGATTTTTGAATATAACCATATTTACCATTTTTATTTTCTATAATAAATTTTCTTTGTTTATTATTTAAAATACTTTTATATCCTAATTTAGAACAATAATGTTTTAATAAAATCTTATCTTGTTCTGTTAATTCAGGAATTGTTAGTTTAATATAATTTACTGTCATAGTTTTGGTTTTAAATTATTAATTAGATACTTTATTTTTATTCCCGCTTCCGGCGCAATGAGTGGCTTGGTGTTTAGAGCTTTCATCAGTATCCCAATACAAAGTAATGTGCTTGGCTCTGCTTTAATTTGGTCAACTATCTTTTCAAGTTTCCATTCTTGTTTTGATAGTCCACAATTTTCGTTATATTTCATTGATTATTAAGTTTTTAATTTGGACTACACGTATATCGTAGTTAGCAAACATTAGCCAACGCACGGCTAAATCAATCGTTGTTGCCTCATCATCATTTCTAATTCTTCAAATGAAGTTGGCGTAGGTTGTTGAACTTTTTTCTTTTGTATTAGAATCCGTTCATTATCTTCATAATAATTCCATTCCCTTGCATTTGGTCGTTTACCTGCTATTTGCGCAGCTCTTTCTTTCGACTTACATTTGAAACTTTCTAAATGTCCGTCTTTCATTTTTATCATTACTCTTCCCATCGCTCAATAACGATTTGCTAACACGGTATATAAGCCATACCCTGTTAGGGTTTATACTAATTTGATAGTTTCGTGCTGGGTACGGCTCATATACCCAACGTTAGCAAACATATTAAAGAACATACGCTTTCATAAGTTGGAAGAAGTATCTCAAATCATATCCTTTATATTCGAGAGCTTTCTTTATTTCGTTATGAAACCTATTATCCTTATCATGTAATTTTAAATTTTCTCATAATATTTGTGTTAGTTTGCGGTTTTAGTATCTCACCAAGTTTTTCAAATAAATCTGTCATTATTTTAAAATTTTGATTTAATTACACTATGATGATCTCCTATATAAGACGACTGACCAAATACTAAAGAACAAGTTAACCATGACATTACCATACATATGATAATATCTATTACTACCCGCTTAATTGAATTACTCGAATGTTTCATATTATTTTAATTTTTAAATTACTTATTAAAACAATCGGTCCCCGTTAAAGAACCGATTGTAAATATACTCTATTCCTCCAAAAGAAACTCATAAAGTATATTGCACTCATTAACTATCGATAAGATCTCCTTATCTAAATAGCACTCAACTGCATAATCCATAGTTTCCTGGACAGGATTCGAACCCGCAATTATACCAGTAGTATAACCATCCAACTTGTATGATTAACAAGATGCTCAGGAAATCAAATACAAACCCATAAAAGCATTATCTATATGAAATGATATAATGTGCCATATCGCCATAAATAATAACTACATGAACCCGTATCGCCATGAAAATAAACCAAATTGTAATATGATACGCACCCTAAAC
>CAUYTX010000171.1:0-3808 GCA_963575665.1 Gammaproteobacteria bacterium
TTGATAAAAATAATAAGTTTTTTATTAAAGACATATCTAATGACGATGGACCATTTAATGATGGATGTTATATAGGGGCAATAAGACCGTATATCGCACCTAATCCTCATGGTGGAAATTATCAAGTATATATTTGCACAAGTCATGTTTTAAATAAACGTGTATATGATTTAGATTATTCTTTAGGCGACATATCTGATGTGAAATCTATATGGCAAAAGATGAACGAAAGTTATAAAAAAAATGGATATCCATATCAAATAAAAAATAACTGTGGAGGCGATTGGGAGTCTTCTTGTAAATTTTGTTATTATAAATTTAATAATAAAATTCTACATACAGTTTCACAAGAAATGCCTGATAAAAATTTTCCATGAAAAATAATTTTTCAGAACAATATTATAAATCTGTAAACTATGTCAATTATTTACAGAGAGAACAGAAATATAAAAAATTAGCAAAAGAACTAATTTCACTTTTAGAAAACATATGTTTAATCAATAAAGACTCACAGATTTTAGATTTTGGATGTGCTGTAGGATTTTTAACTAAATCGATATTTGATTTAGGGTATCAAAATATTTATGGTGTAGACGTTTCTGATTGGGCGTTAGAAATAGCTAAAAATTATAATTTATCTTTTTCTAAAGATGTAAACAAAAAATCTGATGTAATGATTGTTTTAGATGTGTTTGAACACATGGATGATATAAATATTAAAAAATCTATTATAAAAGCTGAACCATCTATAATAATTTGTAGAATTCCAGTTTGTAAAAATAAAGGTGAAGATTTTTATTTACAAGTTTCTAAAAAAGATATTACCCATATAAATTGCAAAACAAAACAACAGTGGAAATCTTTTTTTAAAAAAAATGGTTACTCAACTTGTTTGCATTTAAATTTAAATACCATTTATGATTCTGAAGGGGTTTTTTGTGCAATTTTTATAAAATCTTAATTTATTAACTAATATACAAGTAATCTATATAAATAAATAATGTATGAATGAATGTAACGATCTTATTTCAAGAAATATTATTGAAATCACCAATTTTGATAAAAATAGAGGGACAGTTTTTTATAAATCACGCGAAAAAATAGATTCGCCTTTAAAAATAATTATAATTGATAAACATAATGGTTTTATTATTTATCAAGAATCATTAGGTATTTTTCCGCCAAACGTAGAATATTATACTGATTTTGCGGAATTTAAAAAACACGTACATCAAGATATTTTAGTTCTTTTTAAATTAAATGGAGAAATTTTTTTTACAGAAACTTTTAGGCTTCATGATGAGCCTAATTTTAATGCTTATTCTGATTTTAAATTCAATTTCGATGTAGATTTTTGTAGCTATTATGAAGTTTTTGAAAAAGAAATGTATAAAAATTTTTCAATTGATGTGGAAGAAGATGATATTGTTGTTGATATAGGTTCTAATGTTGGCGCTTTTATTAAATATGCAAAAAACAAAAAAGCTAAAATTATTTATTCATGTGAACCTAATCCAGCTTGTACAAAAATAATACAAAAATATTATGATTTAAATAATGTAATATTAAATAACTGCGCTATATCTGATAAAAATGGTCTTTCAGAACTTGAAATACCATTTAATAGTGATACTTCTGGATGTTCAAAAATTACAGAAGCTAATATAAAAAATTCATCTACAGATATAAAAACAATACAAATTGAAACAATAACTTTCAAGAATTTTATAGAAAAAAATAATATTTCTAAAATAGATTATTTAAAAGTAGACTGCGAAGGCGGGGAAACTTTCATATTCAATTATGAAAATATAAATTTTTTACAAGAAAAAGTTAAAAAAATTGTTTTAGAATATCACAACGAAAGTAAAAATGACATTATAGAACTTCTTAGGTCTATAAATTATTCTGTTGACGTTGTGGTTGCGGATGGAAAGACAGGAATGATTTATGCAAAAAACAAAAATCTAGAAATGCAAAAAATTAAATCAAATTTAAAAATAGGAGTTCTTTTTGCTTCATATAATTGCGCCGATCATATTGATAGATGTTTTCAACCTTGGTTGAATTTACGGGAAGAGTTGGATTTGGTTTTAGCTTCAACAAATGGAAGATACAATCTTTCAGATTTAAAATTTGATTACAAAGGTAACGATTCTCTTATAAAATTATTAGGTAAAAATTTAGATTTCTTAGTTCATTCAACAAGCGTTAACCATAGATGGAGCGAAGAAGAAAGTAGGACATATATGTTAAATTATATGTTAGATAGAAAAGTTGATTTAATATTTGTAATTGATGCTGACGAATTTTATACAGAAGAGCAAATAAGAAATATTTTAAAATACGTTCAAGAAAATTCTAATTATGATGCTTATAATGTGCAGTTTAAAAATTATGTAATAAAATTACCTTATTGGATTGAAGGATTTAATAAGAGCGTCATTTACTGGTGTGATAGACATGGCGGAATAAAATGTTTTAATTTTGATTGTGAAATAGCTTATAATGATGGAACAATAATTCAAAAAAATACTAATGTAAATATTATACCTAAAAATATAGCTTTCGTAGACCATTATTCTTGGTTAGAAAACGATCCAAGAACTAAAGAAAAGACTGTATTGCAAAATGTTAAATATTTTGGAGAAGAAAATTTAAAATGCGCTTTTTGTTATGATCAAAATAACAATTTAATAGTAAATGAAAATTTTTATAAAAAAAGAGTTGGTCTTTTACCCACTTTTCACAAAACGATAGTCAATCATTGTTGCGATTTTGATATATATATAAATGAAAATGATAACGTATTTAACATTAAAAATGTAACAGTAAATAAATCTTTTATTTTTAACATTTATAATGGAGAAAATAATGATTTGATTTATGCTCCATTAATGAATTTATCAGTTAACATAAATCACTACATGAATTGTGGGGTAGATTTAAAAAACTATAAAAGTTTTAAAATTATTGTTGTAGATGTAGAGACAAATAAAGAAATTCATGAGGAATTATTATTTTTAAAAATTTAAATCCATTTACCCATTCAAACTTGACTTTGAGTTCATTTGAACTTATAATACACAGCCGATTTTAAAAAAAATGAAAAAAAAAGATTTGTATCATAAAATTAATTCAAATTCTTTAGGCGATACTATAGCAGGGACGCCAACTTTAAGAAAAATTTCTAAATCTTATAATCAAAAAATAAATGTTGTAACTCACGTTCCTGAATTATTTAAAAATAATCCATACGTTAAAAATATTTATCCTTTTGAAGATTTTAATCAATTAAAATTGTCTACCGATGTTGAAGTTTTTGAAACTTTTTTAGGTTGCGGAGTGAAAAATAGTAACGGTATCGAAAAAAAACATAATCTTTTTGATATCAGAAGATTTCATTCTGTTGATTTAGGGTTCGATCTATTAGATGCAGAAATGCATTATGATTTCGTTCCTGATTTAGATAATCCTTACAAGATTTCTCAAAAGTATATTTGTTTACATGCTGCTACTTCGTGGGAATCTAGAACTTACTCTAAAGAAAATTGGCAAAAACTGATAAACGAACTAGAAGAATTGAATTATTTCATAGTTATAGTAGGAAAAAACGCTACAGAACACGGCTTTTGGAATATTGATAAAAAAATTCACTCTTTATCTTTTAAAAATGGATTAGACTTGAGTAATAAATTAAATCTATCACAGTTGTGGCATGTTTTAAATAATTCTGAATATGTAATAACTATGGATTCAGGTGTATTGCATTTTGCTGGTACGACTGATACATTCATTATACAACTAG
>CAUYTX010000172.1:0-3754 GCA_963575665.1 Gammaproteobacteria bacterium
GATGTATGCAAGACAAAGACGCAGATGACTCTTGGGAATTAAAAGATCCACACAGTAATGAAGTGCGTGAAGTAGTTTCTGCTAAAGACTTGTGGCAACGTATACTTGACATTCGTATGCAGACTGGCGAACCATATCTACATTTCATTGACGCAAGCAATCGTGCTATGCCACAGTTTCAAAAAGATTTGGGACTAAGCATCAAGCAATCGAACTTGTGTTCTGAAATTATTTTGCCTACAGATAAAGATAGAACAGCAGTATGTTGTTTGTCTTCAGTTAACTTGGAGTACTTTGATGAATGGAAAAACGATTCTTTATTCCTTGCTGATATTGCTGAAATGCTCGACAATGTTCTTCAGTATTTTATTGATAATGCTCCTGCCGCCGTTGAACGTGCAAGGTTCTCTGCCATACGTGAGCGCAGTATTGGTATCGGTGCTTTGGGCTTTCATGCTTATCTACAACGAAATAACGTGCCGTTCGAATCCGCACTTGCAGTCGGAAGAAACAAACAAATCTTTAAACACATCAGGGATGAATTAAATGTGGCGAATCTTAAGTTGGGTAAAGAGCGAGGTGAGGCTCTTGATGCTGTTGGCACTGGTCAACGTTTTAGCCATCTTATGGCTGTTGCTCCAAATGCTTCTTCGTCTATCATCATGGGAAATACTAGCCCTAGTATCGAACCTTATCGTGCTAATGCTTATCGTCAGGACACTTTATCAGGCTCATCGTTAGACAAAAACAACTGGCTTGACAGAATCATTAAGGGTATAGTAAAATCAGATGATGAATATCAGACAGTCTGGTCAAGCATTATTGCGAATGATGGTAGCGTACAGCACTTAGATATTTTAGATGATTGGCAGAAAGATGTATTCAAAACATCTATGGAGATTGACCAGCGTTGGTTAGTCAATCATGCCGCAGATAGACAAGAATATATTGACCAAGCACAATCATTGAATCTGTTCTTCCGTCCTGATGTAAACATTAAATATTTACATGCAGTACACTTTCAAGCATGGAAGCAAGGACTCAAAACATTGTACTACTGTCGTTCAGAAAAGATTGGTAAAGCAGATAAAGTTTCAAAACGTATCGAACGTGAAGTAATTAAAGAACTCGACATGAAAGCACTCATTGATGGTGATGCATGTCTCGCATGTGAAGGATAAAAATGAAAGTACTTAGATTTACAGCATCATGGTGTCAGCCATGTAAGATGTTAGCAAAAACATTAGAAGACGTTGAAACTCAAATTCCAATTGAAGTTATTGACATTGATGAGAATCAGGAACTTGCAATGGACTATGGCATTCGTGGTGTTCCAACTCTAGTGATGCTAGATGGTGACATTGAAGTTAAACGATTCTCTGGTATGATGATGAAAGATGAACTATCTGAATGGTTGGGTGCTTAAATGGATTGGAATTTTGGTGTAATGGAATTAATTTTTCTTGTAAGTTGCATCATCATTTTCATTAGAAGCAGAATGCAAAGAGCAGAAAATGAAATTGACAGAGTGTTGAAAGAAGCAGAGCAAGTCAAGTATAAGAATATGGATATACTTATTTGTAAAAGTGAAGTAGTTAATGGACAAATTTTTGTTTGGGAAAGATACACAGATAAATTCATTACACAACAACCAAACATCGAAAATACATTTAAGTATTTCATAGATAACTATCCAGGCAGAAGAATACATTTCGGAGAGAAATAATAAATGAGTGCAACAAAAGTAAAAAGTAATTTAATGGATGGCAGAGATGCATTCAAACCATTTAATTATCCGTGGGCGTATGATGCGTGGCTTAAACACGAACAGAGTCATTGGTTACATACAGAAGTCCCAATGGCTGAAGATGTAAAAGATTGGAAGAAAAAATTAACAACAGATGAGAAACATTTTCTCACAAACATTTTTAGATTCTTCACACAAGGTGACATTGACGTTGCTGGTGGTTACGTAAAGAATTATCTACCATACTTCAAACAACCAGAAGTACGTATGATGTTGCTTGGCTTTGCCGCTAGAGAAGCATTGCATGTTGCCGCATACTCACACTTGATTGAAACGTTAGGTCTGCCAGACACAACATATAATGAATTCTTAGCATATCAAGAAATGAAAGACAAGCACGATTATGTGTTAGACATTTCAAATGCAAATGGTGACCTGCAATCTACTGCTACACACATTGCAGTATTCTCTGCATTCACAGAAGGTATGCAGTTGTTCTCTTCATTCATTATGCTTTTAAACTTTCCACGCACAGGTAAGATGAGAGGCATGGGACAAATTGTTACTTGGTCTATCGTAGATGAAACACAGCATTGCGAATCTATGATTAAACTATTCAGAACATTCATTCAAGAAAACAATGAGATTTGGAATGATGAATTAAAATCTAAAATATATACTATCGCAGAACGAATGGTTGAATTGGAAGATAAGTTTATCGACTTAGCTTTTGGTATCAGTCATATGGAAGGACTTACTTCAGAAGAAGTTAAGAAGTATATTCGTTACATTGCAGATAGACGCCTTATCAGTCTTGGACTAAAAGGTATTTTTAAAGTCAAAAAGAATCCACTACCTTGGGTTGAAGAAATGATTAATGCACCGACACACACAAACTTCTTTGAGAATCGTGCAACAGATTATGCTAAAGGCGCAACCAAAGGTGATTGGGCAGACGTATGGGGTAAAGCGGCATGATAGTCAATCCAGATACGAGAGTTCTTGTTGTAGATGATACACCAAAACATTTACAAGAGACTGCAAACTTTGCGAGAAGAATTGGTTATAAAGTTGTAGATACTGCAACCAATAATGCAGATGCATTAACTAAACTTAAGTATCAGACATATGGTTTAATTATTTCAGACAATGCAGTATTGTTTGAAAGCACACTAGACACACCATGCATTCTAACAATCATGGAGTCAGAGTATAAGTTAAATATCATTAATTCTAGTACTCATAAATATATTGTTACGCCTTTTAGTGAAGAAACACTAAAGCATACTATAGAACAAATTTAAGGAATACTATGGAAAATATTAAACGATTATTTTGGGCAACATTGGTTGCATTATCTGTCACATTCTTAGCATGGAATAACAATGCATTTGCATGGACTCAACGTGCGCCTTTGCCTCCTCAAGCATGTGCGGTTCATGCGCCTTATGGGTTCCCTGTTGTGCAAAACGTTCAGCCAATTTGCAGAGAAGCATATCTTGTTGGTTATGATGCACCAGTAAAAATTCCAAAATTTGTCACATACACATTGACGCCACCTAATGCATTGGGTTGCGTTGCACGTACTAATGCATTCGTTCAGGATCAATCCGTACCTAATGGTCCACGTCCAGATGACTACGCTGGTACAGGATACGACAAGGGTCATGCGGCACCAGATGGCGACTTGTCTTGGGACCAACAAGTTGAATATGAATCATTCTTAATGACTAACATGTATCCACAGCACGGTTCATTGAATCGTGGTATTTGGAAGCTATTAGAAACAAGTGTGCGTGGTTGGACTGTGCAATTGAATCAACCATTTACAATTTATGTTGGTGCATTCTATGGGCAAGGCGATCCATTTATTGGCAATGGTGTTATCGTACCACACGGATACTATAAGATTTTCATTAATGAATGAAGAGAACAAATGCATAACTTCTGTGAATGCATAGAATACTGCAATGTGTGTAGCAGTAGATTGCAGGTCACCATTTGCAT
>CAUYTX010000173.1:0-3728 GCA_963575665.1 Gammaproteobacteria bacterium
ACCCTCCTACTATTTCAGAAAGATATTTTGTTACCTATGCTTGTTTAGCAATCCCAAAAGAAAGCTTCAATCCGCAGGAGGCAACACGGTTGCTTTTCGGTCTAATTTGTTCCAACCCACCACGATACCTTTTAGAGAAGCTAAAGTCGACTGAATAGCCACGTAGTACATCAACTGCCGGTAAAAAAAGCGTTGTAAAAACAACCACAGAAGTAAGCTCCAATCCTCTTTGGGTTCCATCATAAAAGCTAGGACTGCTGCAAGGAAATCTGCTGCTACGAAAAGCGAGTAATAAAATAGGATATGTTGTAAGCCATCGTCAGAAAACTGGTCGGGATGTTGCCTCCACTCTAGTCCTGCTGAGAAAAGAGAAAAAATTAGCACGAGATCCATTAAAGGCGAAATAAGCGGAAAAAGTACTTGAAAAATAAGAATATTGGGCAAAGCAACACCCCCTAAAAAACCATACTTAGGGCGCAGAAAAACGTCTCGGTGGTGCCAAGCCGCTTGCATAGTGCCGTACATCCAACGATAGCGCTGTCGAAGGAAGGCACGTACCGTGTCAGGAGCTTCCGTGAGAGCTACTGCTGTCTCTTCGTATCGGATGATGTACCCCAACCTACGGATGGCCAAGGTAAGATCAGCATCTTCTGCAAGCGTAATATCGCTGAATCCTCCCGCTTCAATTATTAAATCCCGCCGCCAAGCACCGACTGCCCCAGGCACTACGGTAATACAATTTAAGAATTCAAAAGCACGCCGATCTAAATTCTGACTGGTGATGTACTCGAGAGCTTGCCACCGTGTTAAAAGGTTAGACCGATTGCCTACTTTTGCGTTTCCTGCCACTGCGCCTACCTGCGGGTCAGAAAAGTGTTGCACTAGTTGTGAAATAGTTTCACGCGCAAAGACAGTATCGGCATCTAAAGCAACGATTACTTCCGCAGAAGTACGAGCAATACCTTCATTCAATGCAGAGGCTTTTCCTCCATTCTCTTTGGTGTAAACCTGGACTCTAGGTTCTTCTGAGAAAGCAGAACGTACCTTTTCTGATGTACCATCCGTAGAACCATCGTCTACTACAATGATTTCAAATTGTTCAGGATGGTCACTGGCAAGCAATGAATCAATGGTTTGATTGATTACTTTAGATTCATTGTAGGCGGGCAAAATGACTGCGACACTGGGGCAGTAATGCGAAGGTTGTTTGCGTGTCCTGCGTTGGAGAACTGCTAAAGTTCCAATAAAAACGAGTCTGCTTACCCCGAGAATGACACCCACTAAAAAGAGCCAATGCACCGTTGAAATAGCAAATTGGAGCAAGGTAAACGCTGCGTGATCTACCCAGATATCCCATGGTTTACGCCGCAGTGGCGGCATGACCTCGTCTCGGGTGCGCCCCAACAGCCCCGAAATCGTCACCATCTGAAAACCACCCTCCCGAAGTGCAATAGCCAGTTTTGGAATGGCCTCCACAGTTTGTGTGCGATCCCCTCCCGAATCGTGGAGCAAAACGATATTGCCTTCTCCTTTGATCGCACCCCCTAATATCCGAGACACAATCTCCTCTGTTCCGGGACGTTGCCAATCATTGGGATCAATCTGCATCCCTACTGAAAGGTAACCACGCTCCGTTGCAACTTCTAACGGCCGAATTTCACCAGAATTTTGCGGTTCCGAGTCTACTGCGTAGGGTGCACGGAATAGTCGTGTTTGTCGACCGATGACACTTTCTAAGAGACGTTGCGTAGCAGAGAGTTCTAATTGAAAATGCAAAGTAGGTAAATTGGCAACATTCGGATGGGTAAACGTATGATTTCCAATTTCGTGTCCCTCGCTCACTATTCTCCGGATGATCTCCGGATATTGTTGGCCATTGGAACCAATGATAAAAAAGGTTGCTTGAATACCTGCGTCGCGAAGGGCGTCTAAAATTGCAGGAGTCCATTCTGGATCCGGACCATCATCAAAGGTTAGAGCAATTTTTTTCGGAACATATCCATAACGTGTAATAACGTAGGGAGAAGGATAAGCCGTGAATGTTTCCTCAACAATGAGACCATTTTCGTATCGAAGATTCCGTTCTCCTGCACGGGGTTGCGCAGCTACTCGCAAAATTTCTCCTTTTCCTTCGTAATCCAGTGCGTAAGAAAATCGGATTTCATGCAAAGAAACAGCAGCATTTTCATCCAAAAGACCCTCGTGAGTTAAAAGATTCCAGACTGCGGGGTCCTCTCCACCTAATCGCCACAAGGCATAACCTTTTGGATGAAGTGCGCTGGTTGTTGCCAATTGATTAAATAAACTCACTGCATCTAACATCCAAACAGAGTGAAGGGCTTTATCATCATCTTCGTAATGAAAATTCGGATTGAGTGAATCTGGGTCTAAAGTAATAGAAGCTTTGGATTCTTTAGCGATCAAAACCGCTTCTCCAAAAGTCTTTTCTTGTGCAGGACTATGGAGTCCCCAATCGTAGGCATAATTAGCCAATGAAAATATCATTTTTTCAGGAGGAATCTTTTCACCGCAACGCGCTAATACTTGCGTAAACCATCCCATACTGGCGATAGGACCTGGAGTGCCAGTAGACCAGTGTTCGTCGTATGCCATTACAATTAAAAGATCTACTACTTTAGCGTATTTTTCTAATTCCCAAGTCGGATCAATGGCAGGTACATTCAAATAAACGAATAACCCTTTTGCGTGTAAAGAAGAATACAGTTCTGACATCCAAATAAGCATTTCAGCTTGTGCCTGATTAGGAATACTCTCAAAATCGATATTAACCCCTTGAAAATTATTTTTTTCCAAGTAGTTAATAATTTCGTTAATTAAGTGAGCGCGCTTATTTTTGTCTTGAACTAATTGAGCAACTTTCTCTCCTTCCCATGCCTCTCCATTCCAGTTGTTAATCAATGGAACGATGGGCAAATTTGGGTACCGTTGTCGAATGTATTGACTTACCAATAATTGTCGAGGGGAATCGTTTTCCCGAATATTCCCATTTGATCCAGATAAATGTAAGAATTCAGGAATGACACCATCCAAGTGGTCTAAATGTTCTTTGAGAGAATTAAAACTTGCATCATCCCAATTAACGTAATAACCAAGCAAAAGTGGTCGTCCTTCTCTACCACGGTTGAATTGCGCTTTTTCAAGAAGCTTTGCTAAAGTTTTTTCTTGTTCTTTTTCTAAACGTATTTTAGCTTGTTGTAATGCCCACTCCGCTTTTGTTTTAGGCAATGGTCTAAGTGAAGGAGGAACACTGTGGCCACCACGTGGTAGAAAAGAAAAATTAGGTAGATTGAATGCTGGAAGTACAGGATTAATCAAAATACTAACGATCAAAAATGAAATCACAGAAAATAGAAAAATACTTACAATCAACATAGCCAAGCGGAGCTTAGGCCAACGGCGTTGTTCTGGATCAAAAAATACGGGTTTTGCGTTGCGTGTCATAACCTGAGTTCGACGATACTGTATAAGCAAGTTAAGAAACTGATCGGTTCCGATGGCAAGAGCGGACGTTCAGCGGCACAGATCCATTCGATCCGAAAAGACAGTTCACGATTTGGGTGCCAAATTATGGAATGACTTTACTCCTCGACACGACTGGACAGCTAATTCTAGTTCTTGTATTATTTGATCATATAGTAGCCTATCTTTAGATTCTACGGAGCGAGACAGGGATGTCGAGTGACCCCGCCGATTTAAGCCATGGTGGA
>CAUYTX010000174.1:0-3703 GCA_963575665.1 Gammaproteobacteria bacterium
CCCCCCCCCCCCCCCCCCCCCCCCCCCCCCCCCCCCCCCGCCCCCCCCCCCCCCCGCCCCCCCCCCCCCCCCCCCGCCCCCCCGGCGGGGGGGGGGGGCTGCACTTTCCTTGCCAACCTTATTTGTTATTTATCTATTTATCTTTCAGCTATATTAACTTATTTGACTATCTTGTATTTGGCTATTTGTATTTCACCTATACTGTTTTCTTCTATTTGGCATAAAATGAATCGGTATTAAAGAAAACCCCCACCAGGATTACTCCAGGTGGGGGGTGCTAAGATATTATCTATCTATTTACTTGCGTAGACTTCCGAATTGCGTCTTACCAGATCGTGCGTATACTACCGAGGAGGTAGGTACAACACGATTCGCTTCTGCATTCATGTCATAAAAGCGAACAGTCTTTTCTGTTGCACTTGTAATTCGGGCGCAGAAAGTATTCTGATTTGCGCCTTTGTTCACCACCAGAGTTGTAAAACGTCCGGCTGTATTATTTAATGTCTGTGTAATCGTCATAACTACTTACACAGATTATATCAGAAATCTAGATTTGTCAACGACTTTATCGCAAAAAAGAAAAAAACATCATCAACACGAAACATACTGTAGCGATTATAGCGCAGACATCTTGTTCTCCAGTATCTAGGATAGGAGAGACAACAAGTAGAATAATAATTGATATGGCTAACAGAACGACAATCATTTGCGCAAAAGAGAAAAAGAAATAAATAATAGAAGGCACCGTTTTTATGTGATTGCGGCGCAGGATAGCTTATGAGTCCACTTACTGAACTACTGGGAATTCATAACCAGCACATATTTATACACATGCAGACAATCATGAGTATCTACCCTTTATTTTACTTCTATTATTTATTTAAAAATTGGATGTATTAAACTGCGTTGATCTTACTCAGCTTATATAGAGTGATAGTCATATCACCATACGGATTATCTTTAATGTGTTCTGCGTCGATTTCGATAGTGCCTTCAGAAACAACAGCGCAATTAAGAGATGCGTTTGAGATAATCATTTTGCCGATGTCTCCATCGACATTAACGTCGCACTCTAGACCTTCGCCAGTTAGATACGTATCGCCGTATGATATTCTTTCACCGATACAGCCATGATCGATATCTACCGCGTCCGCAGACATGATTTGATTTACAATGTCCTGCGCCTTCTTTGTCAACTTAACTGATTTCATATATTTTATTTAATTATTACCGAGAAATTGAGATACGTCTTCTGAACTTAGATTGTATTTAATACATTGATGTATGTCCGACTCTTCGTACTTTACATAAGATAGATTGTACAGGTCAAGCCCTACTTGAACTACGACGACCATATTATGCGGCGGCAGTTTCTGTTTCATTTTTCTTTTCTTCTGCTTTCGTTAGAACGCAGATAAGAGAATACAATTCATCTTGTATTTCCCATATACGTTTTGTTCTGTTTTTTCGCACGAACTCTTGTACTGTGAATGCTTGATCAAGATTTAGCATATATATATTTTACTCTTTGACTGGAACGAAACCGGGATGAGAATAAGTAAACATCTCATAATAAGGATTACAGATTTTGATAATGTCGCCGACATTATTCTTGGACCAATTATTACGCGGACTCGGCGGCTGGACTACATACACCTTCACATACTGCGGATACGGTTGAGTTTTCATGTAATTCTCAGTAAGCTCGTCGGCTTCGACGATATACTGCTCACCTTTTTTGGCATCACCAGTGCGGTTGCCAATATATTTCCATTTCATTTTTTACGCAAGTTTAAGGGTTTCTCTCTCTGACTCCAACACTTTAGCAGACTTTCGGCGGTTGTCAACAGGTCACTGCAATTATTTTCGAAGAATGTGCATGGTGGATAAGATAGGCAAAATAGAATAGTTTTTTATCTTTTGTGTACTATCTTTTATAAACTTATCCAGGTTATTATATTGTATACAGTGTATTGGCGGCTTATATTCTATATGATATATATATTATTATTTAAGAAATTATCGTTCACCTTTGATCTTATATTTAATAAACCACTGTAATATTTACCTTATTACGCAATAAGTCGCTCACCTTTGAACGGCTTTTTTATTTGTTATTTCGCGCTTTTTCGTTCAGCTTTTTTATTTGCAGCTTCTTTATTTACCACATCTTCTTTCATCATTTTATCTAATCTAGTATATGCTTCTTTTTTTGTTATACATGTGTATCCATGTCGCCCCCAACTATTACTAGATGGATAATATTCGCTCGGCGGTATCTTGTTGCCAGCAATTTCCATTCCATTATGACTTTGAATTTTAATTGCTTCGTAATGAGGATCTTTTGTAGTGTTTATATATCCACGCTCATATATAGCAAACATATCTTCTCTATGTATCTGTTTATATTTGAAGCCAGCACTTTCGAATTGTTCATCTAGTTTTTTCATGATCTTATATATTCCCTATATATAGTATATATACCAAAATACAACAAATCAGATCAAACGTCAAGAAAATTCCTCAAAAGCTTTCTAATCGGCGCAAAACTAATTATTCTTATTTGTATCTTCTTCTCTAGCCTTTGCAGCCTCTTGATGTGCAATTATATTAATTGTTTGTTTAATTCCTAGGGCGCAGCCGTTGACCAAAATAAAATAACCAAACATAACATGATTTAATAAAAATGCCCAAAACATTGGGGTATTTGCATATATATCAGCCATATACAGTATAGGAAATACAAAAATAGTATGAAGAATAGCTCCAAATTTAAGAATGAAAAAATTTATTTTGATTTTATCCATGAGTATATGAGTGAGTAGTAATATATGATTTTTAGAGTAGAAAGGCTCGCATACACGTTTTTATTCTGCTATCTTGTATTTCTTTGTTATATTTCATCTATATATTCTATTATATATTCTACCTATATATATCTTATATTCTATGTTATCTTATCTACCTATATCTGGTAAGGTATATATGCTTATTTCTTCCTATCTAGTTTCCTTAGAAAAACCCAATAAATAACGATAAAGTAAGCTATAAATAACAACATTGGGGCCATGTTATTATTTACACTTTTTTAGCTCATTTTTGAACCTATTTATTAAGGGTATTTTCGCTCATTATTTACGATTATTTATCTCACCTATTTACATCTATTTACATCATAGAAAATCATCATCATCATCCTCGTTTTTATAGCATGTTAATACCAACACAGACATAATCAAAAGAACCAGAAACACACCTATTGAGGCCAATATGATATTCATAACAATGTAAAATAACTAATTACTTCTTATTAACGTTAAAGTCGTTCATAATTTTACACAAAATTGGATTTTTGATCTTTTTGGTGTATATTATGTATATGAATGATATGTTCGCAGCAGTTAAATACGCCGACACTGAACTCCATCACAGAATCATTAAAGAAGCAGATAAAAAATTTGGTCCTAAAGGAGGTTACGCTAAAAACCTTTGGGTTCTAAAAGAATACAAGAAGCGAGGCGGCAAATCAAGCTATAAAGGTCAAAAACCGTCGAATGATAAAATTAAGAAGTTGATAAAAGGATCTTATATTGAATTGGATATGATGGACAGTTTTTTTGAATTGATAGATGATTTAGAATTATCTGATGCAAAAAGGGCTGGTCCCAAAAGTGCTGCACAAACTCCCGCCAAACCTTCTGAA
>CAUYTX010000175.1:0-3696 GCA_963575665.1 Gammaproteobacteria bacterium
CAATAAATCAAACAAAATCAAGAACTTGTAAATTCAACTGCGTAACTCCTAAAATACTAAAAACACCCAGACATTAGAGTCTGACCTAAGCGGTCAATCGAGAATCATCCTTGATTCTCTAACTATCCCCCGTGTTTCATGTCCTCAAAGAACCGTTTGAGCCCATCAAACCAAGTATTCGCTCTAGGACTATGTTTTTCTTCGCTGTTACGTAAGCTATCATCAAACTCCTGAAGCAGTTCCTTTTGTCTTCGGCTTAAATTTACTGGAGTTTCGATCACGACGCGGCATAACAAATCTCCTGGAGGGCCTCCATGTACTGAGCGAACCCCTTTAGCGCGGAGACGAAACACCTTCCCACTTTGTGTTTCCGGAGGAACTTTCAATTTTACTCGGCCATCAAGGGTAGGTACGTCAAGATCACCACCTAATGTTGCCACCACAAAACTGATTGGTACCTCACAATTCAAGTCGTTTTCTTCTCGACTGAAAATTGCGTGTTCTTTGACCTGAATTTGAACATAGAGATCCCCCGGAGGGCCTCCATGTTCTCCAGCCTCCCCTTCTCCTGCAAGCCGAATGCGATCTCCCGTGTCTACCCCAGAAGGTACTTTGACCGAAAGGGTCTTCTGATCTTGAACGCGCCCACGCCCCGTGCAAGTGGTACAAGGATCTTGAATCACTTGTCCTCTGCCGTGACATCTTGGGCAGGTCTGTTGTACTGAAAAGAAGCCTTGCTGCATCCGAACCACACCGCGACCATTGCATGTGGGACAAGGACTGGGTGCCGTGCCACGTTTTGCACCGGTTCCACTGCACGCCTCGCATGAGAGCAGGGTAGGTACCCGAATTTTTACCGTGGTACCAAAAACCGCTTCTTCCATTGAGAGATCTAGGGTATAGCGTAGATCAGCACCACGATAAGATCGGTTACTTGCAGTATTTCCGGAACCACCCCCAGCAGAACGATTAAAGATGTCCCCAAAGACATCCCCAAAGATCTCCGAAAAATTAGCCCCAGCAAAACCTGCCCCAGCAGGCCCTGGTCCCGAAGAAGCGGAATCCACCCCGGCATGACCGAATTGGTCATAGGCAGCCCGCTTTCTGGGGTCAGTCAACATCTCGTAGGCTTCTTTGGTCTCCTTAAACTTTTCCTCTGACTCCTTGTCCCCGGGGTTGCGATCCGGGTGGAATTTCATGGCAAGCCGCCGGTATGCCTTTTTGATATCAGCCTCTGAGGCGTTCTTTGGTAACCCTAAAACTTCGTAATAGTCTCGTTTGGCCATGAGCAGCTTGTCATCTCGCGGAAATCAGACATCCCTAGCCTATTGTAGCCTATCTCTTGTTACCGCGACTCACCTCTTCAAACTCGGCATCGACTACATCACCTTTCTCTGGATTGCCCTTGTTCTTTTCGGCATTTCCCTTGCCTGGGTTTTCTCCGCCGGGAGCAGGGCCTGCGCCAGGTGCACCACCATTTTGCGAGTACATGTGTTCGGCGAGTTTGCTCGCAGCCTCTGTCAGGATTCGAGCTTTGGCTTCAATCACGGCCTTGTCGTCGCTCTTGAGCACCTGTTCGAGATCACGTATGGCTGATTCAATCGAGGCACGTTCAGTACTGCTCACTTTCTCACCGAGATCCGCAAGAGATTTCTTAGTAGCGTGTGCCAACGCATCAGCTTGGTTTCGAGTGCTGATCAAGTCTTGGAACTTTTTATCTTCCACAGCATGCAGCTCAGCATCCTTGACCATGCGCTTAATTTCTTCTTCCGACAAGCCACTAGAAGCCCGAATGACAATGGACTGTTCGCGGTTGGTTGCCTTGTCTTTAGCAGAAACGTTCAAAATCCCGTCTGCGTTGATGTCAAAAGTGACCTCAATTTGTGGGATACCCCTTTGCGCAGGTGGGATGCCACTCAAATCGAATCGACCCAATGACTTATTCGCGGCCGACATTTGACGCTCGCCCTGAAGGACGTGAACGGTCACAGCAGTCTGGCCATCCTCTGCGGTAGAAAAGGTTTGTTGGGCACGGGTTGGAATAGTCGTGTTCTTTTCAATGAGTTTGGTCATTACCCCGCCCAAAGTCTCAATCCCGAGAGACAGCGGTGTAACGTCCAAAAGCAAAACATCTTTAACCTCACCACCCAGCACCCCTGCTTGAATAGCAGCGCCAACGGCAACGGCTTCGTCTGGATTGACGTCCTTTCTAGGCTCTCGGTTGAAGATTCGTTTGACGACCTCTTGAACCTTGGGCATTCGTGTCTGGCCACCAACGAGAATGACCTCGTCGATCGCAGAAGCAGAAAGTCCAGCATCTTTGAGGGCAATCCGGCAAGGATCCGTAGTCTTTTCGATCAGATCTTCTACTAGGGATTCCAGCTTGGCACGGGTTAGCTTGTAATTCAGGTGTTTCGGGCCACTGGCATCTGCAGTGATGTAAGGGAGATTGACGTCAGTCTGTTGACTGGAGGATAACTCAATCTTAGATTTCTCGGCAGCTTCCTTCAAACGCTGAAGTGCCAATGGATCATTGCGGAGGTTGATGCCAGTTTCGCGTTGGAACTGTTCGACTAGGTGGTCGATGATCCGCTTGTCGAAGTCTTCACCCCCAAGGAACGTGTCTCCGTTGGTCGAAAGTACTTCGAACTGGTGTTCCCCTTCTACTTCGGCAATTTCAATGATCGAGACATCAAAAGTGCCACCACCCAAGTCATAAACTGCAATTTTAGAGTCACCACGTTTTTTGTCCATGCCATAGGCAAGGGCAGCAGCGGTAGGCTCGTTAATAATTCGTTTAACTTCAAGACCTGCAATACGTCCTGCTGCTTTGGTAGCTTGTCGTTGGGAGTCATTAAAATAGGCAGGAACCGTAATAACTGCTTCAGTAACGGGCTCCCCTAGATAGTCTTCGGCGGTCTTTTTCATCTTCATCAAGACGCGGGCCGAAACTTCTGGCGGGGCCATCTTTTTGCCGTTGACCTCGATCCAAGCGTCCCCATTGTCTGCTTTGGCGATGGTGTAAGGCACCATGCCCGCGTCGCGCCGAACTACCTCATCCTCAAAACGACGTCCAATCAAACGCTTTACGGCAAACAAAGTATTCTTGGGATTGGTGACTGCCTGACGTTTGGCACTCTGGCCCACAAGCACTTCTGCATCCCCAGTAAAAGCGATGACAGAAGGAGTGGTGCGGTCTCCTTCGCTATTTTCGATGACTCGAGGTTTACCACCTTCCATGACGGCAACGCAGGAATTGGTAGTACCCAAGTCAATACCAATAATTTTTCCCATTTTCTTTTCTCTAGTGGTGTGCCGGTGGCCGGCGGTGAGTATTTAGGATATGGGGACGCAGCCCCGGAATTTCAAGAGGGTTGCACAGAATCAGTCTGAGGAGCACTTTGTGACACGATGACCAATGCGGGACGAACAAGCCGATCATTTAGAGTATAACCCTTCTGGTAGACCATGAGGACGGTGTTCGGAGGAACCGTGCTGTTGGGTTGTACCGTCATGGCTTGGTGCAACTCCGGATTGAACCGCTCATTGACGGGGTTCACCTCACGAATACCAAATTTGCTCATGACACCAGTCAGTGCTTTGAGAGTAAGTTCCATGCCCTCTCGTAACTTAGCAACATCTATCGATCCAGAGGCAGCGGAAAGCCCAAGTTCTAAGCTGTCTCGCACAGGCAAT
>CAUYTX010000176.1:0-3694 GCA_963575665.1 Gammaproteobacteria bacterium
GTCACTTCCGAAATGCTGGCGTCTGCCAACCGTGAACCGATTTTACGTGCGTAGAAAGAGCGTCATGGATGACGATCGACTGCGCACTCGGATCGGACTCCAAGTATAGCTGAGAAGTAGGCTTTCGTGCGGAGCCAATCCTGCCCCTTGGCGTGCTCTGGCCAAAGATAGACCTAAACAATGGCAAACGAAAAAACATCAGACGGCGGACTAGAAGGATTAAAAGGTCTCCGAGTGATGGTAGTGGATGATAGTAAGATCATCCGAAAACAGGCAGAAGTGATACTCAAGGAAGCAGGCTGCGAGGTGGTCTTAGCAGGGGACGGCTTTGAGGCACTTGCCAAAGTAGCCGATCATCACCCTCATGTTATTTTTGTCGATATCATGATGCCACGGCTTGATGGCTACCAAACTACGGCCCTAATCAAGCGAAATCGCCAATTTAGCAGTACCCCAATTCTTATGCTTACTAGCAAAGATGGTATTTTTGATCGAGCCCGCGGTCGAATTGTAGGATGTGAAGAGTACTTAACCAAACCTTTTACGAAGGAAGATTTGCTAAGCGCAATCAAACGACACATGGTTGGCGCAGGGCACCTTACACCAATGAGCGGAGGCTAACCATGGCACATATTCTCATTGTGGACGACTCCCCAACCGAGGTGTATGCCTTGGAAAAGATGTTACAAAAACATGGGTATCGAACCTCTAGTGCTGGAAATGGCGCAGACGCCATTGCCTTTACACGAAAAGAACATCCAGATGTTGTTTTGATGGATATCGTCATGCCCGGCATGAGTGGTTTTCAGGCCACTCGCCAACTTAACAAAGACCCCGCTACTACTGCGATTCCAATCATAGTAGTGACTACTAAAAGTCAAGAAGCGGATAAGGTTTGGGCATTGCGTCAAGGTGCCCGAGATTACCTTATTAAGCCCGTCAATGAATCTGAATTAGTGGACAAAATCAAGGTTGCACTAGGTGGGTAGATAGAGAAGTGAACACATTAAATCCCTTTGCTCTGCTAAAAAGAATTGAGCAGTTGGCGCATGCTGGGCATCGCCAGTTACCTCGCCAAATTGAAGACCAGTCCCGTTGGTCAGGTATTATCTTCCGAATCGGTACCCGAGAAGTCATTTCTGCGCTTACCGAGATTGGTGAAGTGCTACCTTACCCAACAGTCTTCCGTATTCCAGGTGCAAAATTTTGGGTAAAAGGCATTGCGAACTTTCGAGGTAATTTGCTCACATTGATCGATTTACGAGGTTTTCTGAATGGGATTCCTACCCCCCGAGATCGTCGTAATCGAGTCCTAGTCGTCAACCATGCAGAAATGAGTACAGGTTTCTTGGTGGATGAAGTAATCGGTTTGCGCCATTTTAAGAGGGAAGCAGAAATTCCACTTCCAAAAGAATGGATAGAAGCAGCATTATTACCCTACCTTCAACCTGGGTTTGAACGAACACTGGAGGACCCAATGTCATCACTGGACTCAGTACTTAAAAAGCGTTATGTGCCTGTATTCAGGCTCCGCGCTCTGGTCGACAGTCCAAAATTCATGCAGGTGGCTGCGTAGAGGAATTGATTACCATGCACGCATCGACGAAACAACCTAGGAAAACCGGAATCGCCCTCAGTCAGGCCTTGACGCTTGTTTTGATGTTGATCCTGTTAGTACTTACGGGTGCTACCTTTTACTATGTGGCAATACACAAGCAATATGATGAGCAATATCGGATTATGGCAACCGACCAACAGTTGCTAGTTCAACAGGTAGCGAGGACTGCAGCGGACGTCTTTCATGGTGGAAATGAGGTTTTTCAAACACTCAAGAGTAAGAAAAACGACTTCGAAGACAACTTGGGTCTGTTGAAGCAGGGAAATTCTGAAACTGGTTTACCTCCCACTCCGGAAGCGGTTCTATCAGAACTTCTGGCTATTCAAAAACGTTGGAAAAATATTCGTGAAAACGTAGATACGATTCTTTCTAGTGCCGAAGACCTTTCTACACTTCGGGAAGTAGGTGCCCAGATTCAGGAACGCGCCATACCAGAAACAATTCGCAGAATTGATGAGCTAGTCAATAGTTTTACTGATAAAAATTTACTTCCCGTTACTAATTATGCCACTAAGACGCGCCTTCTAGCAGAACACGTAGCAAATCTAGTAAATCGGGTCTTACTGCCAGGAGGAGATCCACGGATTCTAAAAGAAATTAATCAAAACCTGGATTTGCTCACCAAAACCGTAGAAGGCATGCAAAAGGGAGACGAACTACTCAAAATACCTGCTTTGGGAGTGAGTTTTCAAGACAAATTGGTTTCATTATTAGATCATCTCAAAATACTCCGGGCACTTTCAGACCGATTCGCCGAAAAGGTAGCACTTTTCCCAAAAGTGCAGAAAGCAGCAAAAGAGATTGATCAACAAGCAGACCCTTTAGCGGAAGATCTTACAAAACTCCTCAAAAGTTACGGTCAATATACAGAGTCCCGAACAATTTCTAGCCTTACTGGATACTTATTGGGGGTGGGTGCTTTGCTACTGTTGGTGTGGTTAGGCGTGGGTTTGTTACGGGACGTTCGCGTGCGCCAGCAGGAAAGCGAGAAACAACAAAAATTAGCTGCAGAATCAAATCGACGTAACCAAGATGCTATTTTGCGTTTGCTGGAAGAAATCACAAACTTAGCAGACGGTGACTTGACTGTTAAAGCCAGTGTCACTGAAGATTTTACTGGAGCGATTGCCGATTCTATTAATTATGCCGTAGATGCACTTCGAGAACTTGTTTCAGCCATCAACACTACTACACTTCAGGTATCTGGGGCAGCGCAAGAAACCCAATCAACCGCAATGCACTTGGCCGAGGCAAGCGAGCATCAGGCCCAAGAGATTCGGCGTGCTAGTGCCACGGTAGACAGCATGGCGCATGCCATGGAACAGACTGCAAACCAAGCCGACTCCGCGGTTAGCGTCGCACAAAATTCTGTTCTTACTGCAAAAAATGGCGCAGGGGCCGTGCGTGATACCATCCAAGAAATGGACGCTATTGGCAAACAGATTGAGGAGACCTCAAAACGTATTGGACAGTTACAAGGAGCCTCGCAAGAAATTGGAGAAGTAACCAATTTGATCAATGACATTTCCGACCAAACCAACATTTTGGCACTGAATGCAGCTATTCAGGCTGCTATGGCAGGAGAAGCAGGTCGCGGATTTGCCGTGGTTGCCGATGAAGTGCAACATCTAGCAGAAAGAGCAGGGGACGCAACAAAACGCATTGATGCACTGATACGCGGCATTCAGAATGACGCAAGCAACACGGTGAATTCAATGCAAGAAACTATTGCAAATGTTTCTCGAGGCGCAAAAACCGCTGAAAAAGCGGGTAAATCTCTTTCTGAAATTGAAGGTGTTTCTGGACAACTTGCAGAATTGATTCAAAAGATATCACAAGCAGCTCAGGCGCAAGTACGTAGTGCAGTACACATCTCTGAAACTATGAATATTATTCAAGAAATCACTACCCAGACTTCTACCGGAACCCAAGATACGGCTGCTTCCATTGGCCACCTTGCCGATCTTTCCAATGAACTCCGACGGTCGGTGGCTGGATTCACATTGCCTACTTAACAAGCTTAGGAGTTACGCAGTTGGTCAAAATTTGTTAGGATAATAAGATGAACAAAGCAAA
>CAUYTX010000177.1:0-21554 GCA_963575665.1 Gammaproteobacteria bacterium
CAGGGCACCCCTCCTTATCAAGGAGGGGAGTTTGATGAGCCAAAACTCTAAAAACACCCATTTCTAAACATCAAAAACGATGTCCTATTCCTGCATCTTTCATGATTCCATTGGCCGTGTGTCGGGACTTGATTTTGCCATCGACAGTGATGTTTCTCTCGGTAATCGGGCTATACCAGATTTCATGGTCGCCTTTCCCAGCACGTATCCAGTGGCATCCTTGTTTTTTGAGCCACTCTTTTACTTTTGGCGAAAAATCGTTCATTAAATAGCTGCGTAGATACGTGTCACACGCTCACTTTGAATGCAAAACTCCACTTCAGAGTGTTCTAAGTGGTTGGCATCGAGAAGATCAGGAATCATTGCTGAGAGCTTCTCAACCAACTTTTCTGCAGTGTCCGCTTCAGTATTCAATCCCGGCAAATCTAAACTAGACGCTACCCATACTTTGGCCTCATCGTCCCATACCGCCCTCACGTTGATGTACATAAGTTTCGACCACTTTTTGAAGCGAAATAATTTCCTTCAAGATAACCTGAGTTCAACGTTATATCAAGAAACAACTTCTAACTTCACCGTGTTCTATGAAACCCTCTCCCGCCTTTGGCGTACTCTCCCTTAGAGGAGGAGAGTTTTTTGAATCTCGATTTATAAAACACCCCTCCTTAGTAAAGGAGGGGTGCCCCGCAGGGGCGGGGTGGTTGTCGTGCCCTGTTGTACTAATACAAAAACTTTTAGTATAATCAGCGGCTGAAAAACACAGAAGAGCGGATGTGCCATACTCGTAGGATAGGCCGCCGTACCCTCCCTCACTAGAAAAAAGCATGCGTACTCTCGAAAAAATTCGCAATATTGCCATTATTGCCCATGTAGACCATGGAAAAACCACCCTCGTAGATAAACTCCTTCAGCAGTCTGGGGCTTTTGGTGAGCGGGAGGCCTTAATCGAACGGGTCATGGATTCAAATGACCTAGAACGAGAACGCGGCATTACCATTTTGGCCAAAAACACGGCCATTCAATGGCAAGGCTATCGAATTAACATTGTAGACACCCCAGGCCATGCTGATTTTGGCGGAGAAGTAGAACGGGTACTATCGATGGTCGATTCCGTCCTGCTTTTGGTGGATGCCGTCGATGGCCCCATGCCTCAAACGCGGTTTGTGACCCAAAAGGCTTTTGCCATGGGCTTGCATCCGATCGTCGTAATCAACAAAATTGATCGACATGGTGCCCGTCCCGAATGGGTCTTAAATGCGACTTTTGATCTATTTGATCGACTTGGTGCCACTACTAAGCAACTCGATTTTCCAGTGGTGTACGCCTCAGCATTGCATGGTTATGCGGGTTCCTCTTGGGAAATCCGATCCGGAAACATGGATCCCCTGCTACAAACTATCGTTGAGCATGTTTCACCTCCGAACGTCGATTCTGAAGGTCATTTCCAGATGCAGGTTAGCTCACTGGACTACTCAAGCTACGTGGGCACGATCGGCATTGGACGGATTACCCGCGGTCGAGTCAAACCTAATTTTCCCGTTGCCGTTGTCGATCGAGATGGGAACCGCAGATTAGGCATAATTCTTCAAATACATCGTTTGATGGGGCTAAAGCGTTTTGAACTGAAGGAAGCAGAAGCCGGTGACATTATCGCCATCACTGGAGTCGAACCTCTCTACATTTCTGACACTTTGTGTGACCCAATAGCAGTGGAAGCATTGCCTCCCTTGCAGGTTGACGAGCCAACGGTGCAGATGTCTTTTGAGGTCAATACTTCTACTTTTGCGGGTCGGGATGGGAAATTCGTGACCAGTCGGCAAATCCGAGAACGATTGGCGCGGGAAATCTTACATAACGTTGCGCTTCGCGTGGAAGACGGTGAGGATCCCGATAAATTCCGAGTTTCGGGGCGAGGGGAGTTGCACCTTGCCATTTTGATCGAAAACATGCGACGTGAGGGATATGAACTTGGGGTCTCTCGCCCTCAAGTGATTCTCAAAGAGGTTGACGGCGTGTGGCATGAGCCCTACGAAGCCGTGACCATAGATGTGGAAGAACAAAACCAAGGTGCAGTCATGGAACGACTGGGGGCAAGGCGAGGAAATCTAATCGATTTGATGCCTGACGGAAAAGGACGTGTCCGGTTGGATTACGTCATTCCCTCTCGTGGCCTCATTGGGTTCCACACCGAATTTCTAACAGTTACTTCGGGCACAGGACTGATCTACCACGTTTTTGACCACTACGGCCCTTGGAAAGAAGGCACTATTGGCGCGCGCAACAACGGTGTTCTGGTTTCGAATGGAACGGGTCGGGCTGTGGGATACGCTTTGTTTAGTTTGCAGGATAGGGGACGTTTGTTTGTCGCTCCAGGAGACGAAATCTACGAAGGAATGGTGGTAGGTGTCCACACTCGAGATAATGATCTCGTGGTAAATCCTCTCAAGGAAAAACAATTAACCAACATGCGTGCTTCCGGATCTGACGAAAATATCCTACTTACACCGCCGGTGCGCATGAGCCTAGAGCAATCCCTTGAGTTTATTAACGATGATGAACTGTTAGAGGTGACTCCGCGTGCACTTCGAATCCGTAAGAAACTGCTTAAGGAAGTAGACCGCCGCCGCGCTTCTCGCAATGTGTCCTAATTTTTGAGAGCACTGCTGTGGACATAAATCGGGATGATAGATTTGATTTCTTGCGTGGCATTGGACTCATTTGTATTATCCTGGCTCATATAGATCCACCTACGTTATTCCACCAGCTCAGAAATTTTGATGTACCTCTAATTGTGCTGGTGGCAGGATCAGTATTTACTATTTCTGAGGCGGGCAAACATCAAATAGGATACGGAAAATACCTCGTGGGTAGGCTGATAAGGCTCGTGGTGCCCACTTGGATTTTCTTGACATTCTTTTTTTTAATAGAAATTCTTATTTCGTCTCTATTACAACAACCCTATCCATTTTCTGAAGCAAAAATTATTTCTAGTTTTCTGCTCATGAAAGGAATTGGATATGTTTGGATTATTCGTGTTTTACTATTTATTTCTTTGATTGCGCCCTTGATTGCTAAATCCAGTAGTTCAGAATCTACCTTGGCGTATATTTTTGCATTCGTAGTTTATGTAGCGTATGAAATCATGGTTCGTACTCTGCCAGAACCAAGTGAACCTATGCTGAAAGGGTTTATGGATGATTTTCTCTACACATTACTGCCCTATGGATGTATTTTTTTCCTCGGGACAAGATTACATACTTTAGATGAGAAAACCTTACTAAGGTTGGCGACAATTGCATTCCTGATATTCGCCGCTATTAGTATCGATCTATACGCAACCGAAGGTAGATTTGTAAAGACACAAGCTTATAAATATCCGCCCACTATTTATTATTTCTCGTACGCAATCGCGGTTTCTTCTATTCTCTACCGGTTGGTGAAAAGTAGTACGTTCCCTACTATTCCGGGTAGAGCTCAAATCGCATTGCTCGGACGTTCAAGCATTTGGGTGTATTTTTGGCACATTCAAATACTATATTTAACTAAGCAAATCGGTCTAAAAGCTGGTTTTGGATTAAAGTTCCTTTTGATATTTAGCATTTCTGTTAGCATTGCTATGGTGCAGAGGCATGCTATAGAAAAACTATTACCGTTTATCAAAAATCAAAGTTCCAAAAGATTGGTACGTATTATTTTTACTGGATAAAAGTCTAGGGCTGATTCGCGTTCCTATTCACGCTGTACCCAAAACTACGCTGGAATGGAAGCATTTGGTTGATATGCTGGTCTACCCAAAGACCTACCTCGGCAGCTGTAGTTCGTGGAACAAACACCACGTCAAATCGATTCAGACGAATCTCTTGGGTAGATTTTCCTTCTAGGAGGGCTTGAACATTGACTACTTTCATCATTCGAGTGTTGCGGTAGGTAGGTCTTAAGATAACTACCTTTTCAAGGTTTCCGGTGGGCAGTCCGCCCCCCGCTTCCAGAATGCCCTGCAAAGTACCCATGTTGTAGGCTAACTTTAAGACCCCTGGGCGCTGAACTTCTCCTCCAACATAAATAATCTCCGATCCGAACTCACGCGGAACGACCGTGACATCGGGTCGCTTGAATTCCACTGCGTACCGTTGCCTCAGTTCATTGGAAAGCTCGCTCACCGTGCGATTGAGAACGTTGACCGGGCCAATTGGGAAAAGATGAATATACCCATCTGGGTTAACGATGACCCGATCACTAAACTCTGGGTTATAATGTAGTTTGATGTCTAGCTCGTCCCCTGGGAGGAGCTTATAACTCCCGGAGTCTTCAGTCCAAGGCTCGAACCCTTGAGGCATCTCATCGGTGTTTTTCGCCTTGTCATCACCAGATAGATTGGATGCGACCAATATCACGCCTGCGGCTGCCCCAATCCACTCCGCGGTATGTGAGCTATTCGCACAACCCGACAATCCAAGAACCATTCCGTAGAGCACTGGGGTCCATCTGATGCGCATTCTCTTGTCTCCAAAACTCTAAGGACGCCCGCAAAATGTACACTGACTAGGAAAAACTGTCAAAGCCTAGCTATATTGGAAGATTTACGGCTTAATTTCCATTCTCTAAAAAACAATCGGGGAAAAATAATCGCATCCTTTGCATATCGTCCTGCTAGTCGTCTTGGTTCAGAAAGCATCCTATGCAGCCATTCAAGACCAATGGATTGAATCCATTTTGGAGCTCGTTTTTTCTCACCTGCTAAAAAATCGATAGTAGCACCAACGCACAATGCTACCTTCACAGGCAAAAGAGGAGCATATTTTTCAATCCAGAGCTCTTGTTTTGGAGAACCTAATCCAATTACCAATAACTCTGTATTTACATGTGAAATTCGATCACAAATCTCAGTACATTCTTTTGCATTCTGCTCAAAACCAAAAGGAGGACTATACGTCCCAACTATCTTTACATTAGACCATGTTTTTTGAATTCGATCTTCTGCGCGTTCTGCTATGCCAGGTCCGGCACCCAAAAGAAATACACCCACGGGACGATTCCAAGTCTCGGCAATATGTGTAAATAATAAAGGCACTAAATCGCTTCCCGGCACTGTTTCTGGTAAAGGAGAACCAAGCAGGCGAGAAGCCAGAATTAAAGGACGCCCATCCGTAAGCACCAGAGAAGCATGTTCATACGTATTTTTAAACTCTGTTGAGGTATCCAACCGAACAATATGATCTACGTTTGGCGTTACTACGTACTTACAAGGCTTTTCTTCTGCATGTAACCATTCAGAAATTTTTTCTACTGCAAATTTTCGGTTGATCCGGTCAATTCGAATGCCAAACAAAAAAATAGAATCGTTCATAGTGTTTTTTCAAGAAACGGGCGATTGGATAATTTCTTCATATACCCTAGAAATACCTCGTGCCATAGAATCATCCGAAAAATAAATTTTCTGTCTAGCATGACCTGCGCAAGCAATGGTGCGCGCCTGGTTTCCAAGAGATAAAACATGGGCGATTCCTTTTTGCAAAGCCACTGGATTGCTAGGTTCAACCACGATGCCAAATTCATTGTTACCCAACAATTCTGGAATTCCTTCCACTTTGGATCCAATCACAGGCAAACCCGCCGCCATGGCTTCTATTAATACCATGGGAAGTCCTTCTCCGTACAAACTTGGCAGGACAAATAAATCCATTTCTTCAAATTCAGTTTGGACATTGTTAGAAAACCCTGTCCACTCAATATGGTTAGAAATGCCGAGCGTATTGGCTAGACTGAGGATAGATTGTTGATAGGTGTTGGTTTCAAAACTGCCAACTGCTAAAAGGCGAACTGGTACACTTTCTTGAATTAGTTTGGCGATTGCCGACATTAACACTTCCAATCCTTTACGTGGACGAAACAAAGCCATCGTACCTATTGTCCAAATTTCTTTTGGGCATTGCCATTCGCATTCAGATTTCCAAACGGGCGTCCCATTGGGTACCACGACAATTTGATCTGCTGGAAAGTGTTGGGACTGCAAATACCTTTTCATACTCTCTGAAACTGCAACTAATTTACGTGTATGACGTATATTTAAATTTTCAGTATAAGCATTTATGAAATTCCTAATTGGATTTTCGGTATCCCGTCGGGTTGGGCTGTGTACGTGATGAACCATGGGTATATTGGCCTTAGCTGCGGCAAACCTTCCAATAAGGGCAGCACGGGGTGTATGAGTATGCAAAATCTGAAACTCTTGCAACACTTTTGTGACGTGCTTGATTGGTGAGAAATCAAAACGATGTCGCATAGGAATTTCATAGACGTGAGCAACACGTTTTCGCTCTAAAAATTTCCCTGGTCTGAGGCATGCAAAACTTACTTCCCAGCCATACGTAGGTAGACACGTTGCTAGTAGATCTTGGACGCGTTCTGCACCTGAGTAAAACTCACCATTAATCAAGTGCAATACTTTTTTTGACGTAAAAGGCATGGTTCAGGTCACTGGGAATTAGATTTTTCTATAAATCGTGATTCTGCACGAGCACCAATCAACATAGGCACAAGTAATGCTAAACTTTGTGACTTGCTTGCTAAAGAATTCGTACTGGATGCTAGGATTAAAAAGGAAAGCCCACTTAATTTTAGTGCTAGAGCATCTCCCCATGATAAACGGTATATCATCGCAAGCATACTAGGAGCAAAAATTAACAAAGGGATAATTCCCAAGTGGAGTGTCAACAAAATCCAAAAATTTTCAATCGCAGCCATATCTTCATGGTTACTTTTTAAATACTCTAAAATAGATTCTGCAAGTTCAGGGCCTCCACCAAAAAGAAAAGATTCCAACCGTAAAAGACCAAACACCTTAAAAGCGGAGGAGCGTGCTTGCGCACTTTCGTCCCAATAAAACTCTGCAAAAATTCGACCTCCGATAGAACCTTGTGAAACTACTAGAGCGATCAAACCAACTACTGCAACTGCACCGAGAATCAGAAAAAACATAAGCCGAATGTCTAACTTTCGAAAGATTAAACCAGAGAAAAATTTTTGTAATACCCATACCACTAAGAGAACAGTGGCGATCAAAAATGCAGTTCTACTTCCAAAAGCAAGTAATCCCAAATAGAGGACAGGTATTAAAAAAAATTGGCGACGATCTTCATACACCAAGGCAGACAACAAAATTTGTGCGGTACGTTGAGAATTAGAAAGCGGATGTCCTCCCAAAGCGGTTGCCCGAAAATACTCCTCCACCATGGGTTCTCCGTCTACTAAATAGGGAACCACACGTGCTTGTGTCATGACTTCTAAAATTCCGATAATGGCATTAAAAAAAAGTACGACCACCATAAACCGAAAAATATACTGCTGTTGTTCCGGAGAAGACGCAAGCAATACTGTGCCTAAAAGACCAGGAGCAATCAGCGTGTCGACTAGAAAACCGCTCCCATTCGGACCAAACCGTATTAAAACATACATTGCAGCTACTACTGTGCTAGACGTAAACCAAAACATAGTAGCCCAAGATTTTGAAGAACGACCGGATCGCTTTCCAAGAATGGATAAAACAAAACCAATCGCAATACAGTAAGTGCCCGGGTGAAACTTAGAAAGTGGAGAACCTCCTGGGATATCGTAAGGAATTTCCCACGTCACGAGCAAGCTACCCGAAATAAAAAGATAAAGTACTAATCCAAGAAAAGAAAAATAAAATGCAAAATCAGAAAGCGCATTTTCTTCTCTAGGAAGATACGGAATGTAAGGAACAAAAATCATTTTTTCAACCAAATCAAACTTTTTTCTCGAACACCTACAAGGTTGAAAGAAAGTGCTGAAACACTATACACAAATATACCTGTAAGAATAGAAAAAAACACTCCTACGGCGTTTCCAGAAAATGCTAACACACGTACAACTCCTACCATTAACACACATGAAAAAATACCTTTTAGTACATCATCCATGGGCATTGGAATTGGCACTCTTGCCTCCCACGTTCGTAAAAATACTCCTAACGCATAAGAAAAGATAGTGGCCCAAGCAGCTCCAATGAGTCCGAATTTTGGAATTAGAATGAGATTTAACAGGATATTTGCGATTGCAGTAATTGCAGAAGTCCAGAACAGTGCAGAGGTACGCTTTGTAGCCAAGAAAATATGTGCAAGATAGTGTGCCATAAAACCATTTAATAATCCACCAATGGCAAGCCACGGAAGTAGAACGGCAGTCTCTTCTTGAAATTCAGGACCCATCAAAACTTTGGATAGTGGATTAGCAATAGCAGCTAATCCAGCAGAAATGGGAAATCCTAAAAAGATAAAAATTCGTACGTTACCCTCCATGACCCTAAGTGCACCAGAGATTCCTTCCTTTTGCATTGCAGCAAAAATCAATGGAGTAGTTGCCATTCCCACCCAATTAAAAAAAATGGAAATAGGACGATCTGCCAAACCATAAGCAGCAGAATAATGGCCCACTTCAGTTTGACTCATAAAAACACTAATTAAAAACCGGTCCCCATTGGCCACAATCAAACTTAATAGATAAGACAACGCAAGTGGAGCACTATAATGAAATGAATCAAGAAAAAAAGATTTCTTAAAAAGAATCTTTTTGATTTGGTAAAAAATATCTTGAAAGTCAAATATTATGATTAACAAATTTGCAATTGCTAATCCAAGGATAGGTGCAAATCCTGGCCGCTCCGCAATGTCTACTAGAAAAACCCCAAGAAAGATTGTCATGAAAGATTGGAACCCTTCTAATACAGAAAATCTAAGAATTCGATGCATATTACGATGCATCTCCAATCTTAGCTGTGCAAAAGATCGCAGAATCAAAGCGGAAACACATACCGTTAACCATGGGAGCTTATCAGTTTGCGTAGTCAGGACTACAGAAACCAAAACTACAGCCAATGAAAATGAAAAAAAGAGAATGTAAGTTGTTGAAAAAAATTCTGAGAGCTCTCCAGAGTGCTCTGCACTTTCGACAAATCGACCCACCCCAAGAATTAGCCATTGGAAGAAAAATCCTTGTGTCCAAAGGATTCCGGTAGTATACAAAGCATACAAACCATATTCGTAAGGTGTTAAAACACGAGTAAAAACTACTAAGGTAAATAAAGTGATTACTGCTTGAAGTAAATTGATCGGAAAATAGCCGGTTAGATATTTCTTTAGTCGTCCTTCCATGGATTCTGTCACAACGGAATATCTTCAGGCCGAAAGGATTCTCTATTTCGGGAGATCCATTTTGGTTTTCCAGTGTGTGAATGTAGTGGAATAGTCAATAAAACAGGAATTCCGAGCGCACGTTCTGCATCTTCTGGAGAAATTAAAACTTGGCGAAACGCATCTTTTACAAAGGCAAGGGCAATGGACAAGAAAACACCTCCGAAAAGACTTAAAAACAAAATCATACGACGTAGATTTCTACCTTCACGTGGACTTTGTGCATTCTGAATTACACGTACATTTGCAGCAGTTTGCCGATCCATTTCCTCCTGAATCAAAGATTCTTCAACTTTTTGTCCGTAATTTTGAAGATTTTTCTCCAGTAGTAATTTTTCCATTGCCAACCCATTGAATTCTTGTTCGAGCCGATCAAACTGCCGAAGTCGTTCGCTAACTTCCTTGAATTGCCCATTTAGGGAGTTTTGGCGAGCACGAAGAGCCGCAACTTCAGTAGTACGTTTCGCGATTTCAGAATTTAAATCATCGTACAATGGATTTCGACCAATGCGCTGATTGTCTGACTTTTTCGGAGGACTAGCACTCAAAATTCCTTTTATTTTCGCGATTTGCTCATCTAAATCAAGGATAAATTGGCTCTTTTCTTGAAAGCGGGTTAATAATTCATTTTTTCTAGCTTCTAGTGTGACTAAGGTGGCTCGAACCACATCTCTAGCATCTTGATTGCTGTTTTCAGAGTACAGGGTAATGTCTTTGGGTATACCAGAAATTTGTTTTTGTAAAGCAGACAATCGAGTTTCGACCTCTTGCAATCGTGTTTCTGTGTCCAATTTATTGTTATGAATTTCCGTTTTTTGCCTAACTAATAAGGCTTTCTGATCCGAAAAAGCACTAATATCGTATTGTTGTTTGAATTTCGAAATACTTTGTTCAATTTTTGCGAGTCGTTGGCTAAAGTGTTCCTTCTGATCGATAAAAAACTTCGAACGTGGTTGATAAAAAATAGTACGTCGATATTCAAGGTACGTAGACAACAAGATATTCAGTGCATCTTCTGCAATGACGGGATCATTATGGGAAAAAGTTAAGTAAATCACACTGGAATCCTTAATTGGACTTACTTCCAGTTGACGAGAAAAATTTAACAACGCTTTATCTAATTTCAGAGGTTCTACTTCAGCAACAGGCACTCCGGTTGATTCAGTAAAAGATTTGGGTAGAAGCGAATAAAGATAATCTGGAATTTGCCAATGGTTACCAGTACTTGGATAGAGCCTATCTAACCCAATCGTTTGGATAGTCCGTTCAACCAATTTTAAATTTTTTAGAATTTCAGTTTCGGAACGTACAATTTGATTTTCGCCCATCATCCCCAAACTTGTCTCAACTACTTCAGAACGCAAAGCGTATTCATGACTTGGCAGAACCAACAAGCGTGCTTCTGCCTTGTAAATAATTCCTAATTGTGAAGAAAATAAAACTCCTGAAAGAGATGCTAGAAAAAATACTACAACAATTAGTTTTCGTTCTCGGAATAGAACAGTCAGTACATCTCGAATTGTATAACTAGGAGCAGCACGTTTTTCTCGAACAGGTTTTTTTGGAGATTTTGTGGGCTGAACGCAAGACGATGCAGGAGCACTTAAATTGACCAAAGGGACGATCACCGGTTCTACTTTCGTAGCGGGTGTTTTAATACTATCTGTCACCTCTGAGGTGGGAGTACTATCTGAAACTTTCTTAATTAACTGCTCGCCCGAACGAACTTCGGTATGAACTTCTGCATTAAACCCTATTGGGGTCATAGTATCTGTTTCAATTTTTTCTACTTTTTCTGTTTCTGCAATCATTGGTTTTGCAATGATTGACTCAACGGGTACTTCCTGTTTTTCCTGCGTTGGTACTTCTACTGGTACCACTAGTTCAACCGTTTCAGGTAATGCAACTTCCGTATGGTAAATAACATCTTCTATTGGGTTATGTTCTATCGGATAGATAAAGTCCAACAAATTTTCATATTCTACGTCTGTTGGAAAAGAAGACTCAAATACTAATTCTTGATTATTAGATGCGATCGAATCTAACAAGACCTCAAATTCGGTATCGGTAATATCCTCTGCTTCTGCCCCATCTGCAGACTGTGGAACGGAAAACTCAAACGATTCCTCTCGATTTTTATCCATATTTGATCACTAGGTACATGGTCTAATAAGCATTCTTGTTTATCATACCTGTTAGTACAGTTTTTAAGATGATCCACAAATCAAGCCACAAAGACCAGTTGTCGATGTAAAAGAGATCGTACTCTAATCGAGACATCAATTTCTCACGAGTATCTGTTAGTCCACGAAATCCGTGAATTTGCGCCCATCCGGTAATTCCTGGTTTTACTCGAAGCCTCGAAACATAACTCGTAATGATTTGTCTAAATTCTTCATCGTGTTCCACCGCGTGTGGCCGAGGGCCTACAATTGACATATCACCTTTCAAAACGTTAAAAAACTGTGGGAGCTCGTCAAGGCTGCTGCGCCGGAGAAAACTACCGATGTGCGTAATCCTTGGATCCCCTAAAGTGGCTTGCTTTACTTTTGGATCTATAGCAGTAGGAACATACATACTCCTGAATTTGAACATTCGAAACACACGACCGTTGAATCCACCTCTAAATTGAACAAAAAACACCGGGCCAGGACTGCTTACTTTGACCGCAAGTGCAATAAAAACAAGCAAAGGAGAAATCAAAACTAAAATAATTGCGGAGAAAATGATATCTTCAATTCTTTTAACGACCATACCCCAATTTTCTAAAGGCCGACTTACCACCTTTAATAGAGGGATGCCACCCATTTCTACCACTTCAGACCGTTCCAGATTAAAACCAATTCTGCCGGGACAAATATGAATTTCTACAGGCAAAACACGTAGTTTCATAACCAGTTGATTTAATCGTTCTTCAGATTGAGATGGTAAAGCCATCACAATCATATCGATGTGGTTTTCTCTAACAAAATCTATCAAATCATCCGTAGTACCATCAATTTCGATTGCACCTTCTTGAATGGTAAGACGACTTTTTCTATCGTCAAAAATACCAACTACTTGGACATGTCCATCTGCTTTGTTCTGAATCTGATCCAACAGCCATTTTCCAATGTCTCCTGCACCCACAATCACTACTCGTTCACCTAAGATGCCACTTCGATTCCAATGGGTAAGCAATTTCGTCAAAAGCACCCTCGAAATCAGGAGACCACCAATGCCTAGTACCCACCAAGTACCCACCCAAATTCTTGAAATATCTTCCGATTGTTGTGAGAAGAATAAAACTAGAATAAGCCCTAACATCGATAGGCTCCAACTGAGCGCAATCGATTTCAATTGTTGTGCCAACACACAACATGGCAAATGAATTCGGTATAAACCTAAGTATCCAAGGATATTGCCATTTAGCAGTGCCAACCCTAGAAGGGCTAACCAGTACGTAGTAGAAAAGGAAAAGTTTTTATGGCGTAACCAATATGACAACAAACCTGAAACCAGTACTATCAAAAAGTCAAAAATTCTTTGAAGCGCATGAATCCACGCAAAAGGAATGGTAGAATTTTTGGACATTTCTAGTTTCACTGAATTTTTCCAAACAAGCGCGCTACTCCAAAAAACAAACGTTTTGGATAATCGAGAATTGCGGGAATTGGATCATCTATTCTCCAATAACCGTCTACTATTTTTGCGTCTTTTGGTAAACAAGAAATTGGTCGTAAGCGTTTTGCTCGGTAATTGGAAAGAAAATCCCTTTGCCAAAAAATAATTGGAGATTGTTTTGAAATCGGAGGGGTTTGCCCAATTTGCCAAAGATACGCCGCAAGTGGGAGATTAGTCCCATTCAACGTCGCTACTTCGGCTAGCATTTCGGACCTACCCACAGATGGCTCAACCATCAAAAAGTTTCCAGTTCGAGAGTCACGTTTGTATTCCATGGCAGCCCAACCTTCCACTTGGCAATGCTGAAAAAAACGAGTGGTTAGAGATTCAAGTAATGGAAACAAAGCAGGACCACAACAAGCCGCTACACCTACCAGTGGTGGCCATGACCAAACTTTTCTTCCCGTAAATGACAATGGAGATTGTCCGTTTCCTGGGTGATACTGTAATACAAAATAAATATCATCCTCTTGACCTTCAATCCACTGTTGTACTAATAGATCTGGCATGATCGGTAAAATACGTCGACACAATTCTATGGCTTCTTTTACGGATTCTATTCTATAAGCTTTTTCGAATTGGCGATCATACGCTTCATTCCGTTCTGCAGGTTTCAGTGCACAAGGATAAGGTAAGTTTTGCAACTTTGGTAAATCTGCTTCGCAAGTGATTTGCACCCCGGGGGGAATCGGAAAATCCCCTTGTGTGGCAATAGATTGAAAACCCGGTTTTGTATTTAAGTCACGGACCACGTTATGTGGAGGCAACTGAAATCGATAATGTGGTGCTAACATTTCTCGATATTCAGATACCGTAGCCACACTCTCGTCTCTGGTTAGAAACAGAACGGCTGTATGATCTAATTCTTTTGCTAAGGTAAGAAGATCCTCTATTAGGGCAACACCCGACAGTGCACGCAACTTAACCTTACGTCCATGACGAGTGCGCATGGTAGATTGACAGGTGTCTTGGTCTGCAGCAATCAACGGAACATCACCGAGTGATAAACTACGCAAGATGCCTAGACCATTGACCTCTACCCCAACGACTACAGCAGTTGGCAAGTTAGGCATAGGCTATTCCATGTGCCTCCCATCAAATGGGGTCATCATCCCCTGCGCAGGCCTGCATCTTTTGCTTGGATGCCTGCAGCACAAATTTCCCGATCAGCACGCATCCGCAAAGCCAATTCTGGATTGGATAGAGAAAGGATTTGCCCTGCCAAATAAGCAGCATTTTTGGCACCCGCTCGCCCAATGGCCATGCACGCCACCGGAACACCTCCAGGCATCTGTACTGTGGAAAGCAGGGCATCTAATCCGGTGAGAGGGCCTGAATCCATCGGAATGCCAATCACAGGCCGAAGAGTGTGGGCAGCTACTGCCCCTGCTAAATGAGCTGCTAATCCAGCTGCACAAATAAAAACAGCACACCCGCGGCTTTCCGCATCCTGAACATAGGAGACTGTTGCCTGTGGTGTTCTGTGTGCAGAAGTGATCTTGACCTCATAGGGAATTTGGAATTGTTGAAGGACATCGATCGTTCCTTGTACTGTCGGAAGATCGGAATCAGACCCCATTAAAACAGCGACGAAAACGCCATGCACGCTGAATTTCTCCCGATTTTCACCACCCCACGTGCAAAGGCCCCGCCGAAATACTTGGCTGGGGGACTAGGACTCGAACCTAGATTAGCGGAGTCAGAGTCCGCTGTCCTACCATTAGACGATCCCCCAGAGATCAAACACTTGGAGCTAGAATGCAAATTCTTGAGTTAACGTTTGGAGTACTGAGGTGCCTTTCTGGATTTGTGCAATCCTACCAACTTGCGTTCGACTGCACGTGCATCTCGAGTCACGAAACCCGCTTTTCTCAGTGGACTGCGCAGGGTTTCGTCATACTTGATGAGGGCACGGGTGATGGCGTGGCGAATTGCGCCTGCTTGTCCAGTAGTGCCACCGCCACGAACAGTAACCTTGAGATCTACCCGCCCAATCATCTGACTTGTTTCTAGAGGCTGACGGACAACCATCCGTGCAGTCTCACGACCAAAATAGTGTTCTAGTTCTCGGTCATTGACGGTGATTTTTCCGGATCCGACTTGAAGGAATACCCGAGCCGTAGAAGTCTTGCGGCGGCCGATCGCGTGTTCAGTTGGTTGTGCCACTGGTCTATCCTTAGAAGATAAGAGGTTTTGGCTGCTGGGCTACGTGCTGATGTTCAGCACCGGAATACACTTTAAGTTTTCGGAACATGGCGCGACCCAAAGGATTTCTTGGTAACATGCCACGTACCGCGTGTTCGATAATTTCAGTCGGGTCTTTTTGGAGAAGTTTTGCAAAGGTGCTGACTTTCAAACCCCCTGGATAACCCGTGTGACGATAATACATCTTGTCGTCTACTTTGTTGCCAGTCACCCGGACTTTTGCTGCATTGAGCACAATGATGTAGTCCCCAGTATCCACGTGGGGAGTGTACTCTGGTTTGTGTTTTCCGCGTAACCGTCTGGCCACTTCACTGGCCAACCGCCCTAACGTCCTGCCTGTAGCATCCACGACAAACCAATGGTGTTGAACAGTCTCAGGTTTAGCAGTAAAAGTCTTCATTCAAGATGGGCTCTGAAAATACAAAAGAGGTTAGATCATACTAAATTAACCCTTCAGTGTCAATTCAATCGATTTTGCCACGGAATCCAACCTGCTCTCGGGTCAAAAAGATGTAGCGTACCAGAACTCGGACTCTTAGCAGCTAAAACCACCCATTCGTTCCCCACCAACTTTTGCAAGGGAGGTTGCCTCTGGTAGATTTTAGTAATCAAATCAGTTTCTTGTTCGATTATGACCAGAAGGCGCATGGCCTCATGGATCTCGATCATCTGTTTTGGTAAACCCGTGCGAAGGTCAGAACTCGCACCATCCATGACCCCGAATAGCCCAGTAAGGTTATGAGTAACCTTACTTCCGCAGCCATAACGGTCGTTGTCTACCGTAGAAAAATAGTATTCTAGGTTGATTCCTGCTCCTACTGCGCCATTGATCAGTAGGTGTCGTTCTAAAACCGTGCCATCTGGATCTTGAGTAGGATCATAAGAGATCAAAAAAGCACGACGGTCAAAAAAGGCTCCACGACTCATGGACCGACGACCAAAAAAGGCACACGCATTCGTAGCGTGGCCTAGTTCTGGGCGTGCTTGACCAAGATCTGCTGCCCGGTCTGCTACATGTTGCCATGCCAGCGTCGGAGTAGCCTTCTCTGGCGCAGACACAAAACGACGACACCTTTCTTGCGCATGGGCACGGCAAGCCTTGTCCATTTCAGAACGAAGGACATCCAATTCTAAATGTTGACCCATTGGTAAATCTTCTAAATCGAACCACGTCACTTGGTCTGTGCAAGTGTCATGTTCAGCACCTAGAAACCAAGTATTTTCGGGGATTAGAATGCCACGTTCTGCTAATAGCGTTCTTACACTGCGTTGATTGGCCATTGCGGCCACGAGTCGTGCATTAGGACCAGAATAGCGACCAGCACAGGCTCCGCAGTTGTAAGCAGAAGCGTGGGGATTGTTCAGACTGTGCGAAGCATGTCCCACCACAATGACCCATGGTGCAAAATTTCTAGTCAAACCATTGCTTCTCAAAAAAGCTTGAACGCGATCTGTTTGTTCTACTTCCGTAAACCCCATTTGTACGGGTTTGGTGGTTTGAACCGCAGTAAAGGCAATAGAAGTGGGAGATGGACCATCAAAAGCTACTGCCATTTTCTTCAGAAAACGATCCCAACGGTCCGGATCGATTGTCCTTGCAGCCAACGCAACCATTGCCACAGGAGCAAAGAGGCTCGTGAGCAGCGCAGGAGTAAAGACACCGCGTCGAGAGGCTTTGTGGAACGCCAAAAACACTCTTCTGCGGAATGCATATCTTCGAATAGCACGATTGTCTTTTAGACGAATCTGTTCCTGCACTTCGTGCGCGGGAATCACCGGTTCAGGAACCACTGGAGCCAAGGCTACCGACGTTGACGCAGTTAAACCTTTCCAAAAATGTGGGACATTAAAATGCGCGGCAGCACCTAAAGTTTCATAGCGAGGATCGATTCCTTCCAAGTGACGACGCAATCCCTCTTCACGATCATCCATGCAGAAGACCCATTGTGCTTTTGGCACCTCTCGTGTGGTCTGCACAAGATTGGTCGCAAGTGCTGAAAAAATCTCCTCGCGATAATGACGCTCGTAAGCACAGAGCCATAGGTAACCACGTATATTTTGATCCAAAGAGTTTAAAACGGCGAGTAAAGATTCCGCGCCAGCACGTCCTAAATCGCGCACTCTCTTTGGGGTTAGGCCAATTTGTTGGGCAAGTTGAAAAAACGGCCAAGCTTTTGTGCAGATACGCGGTAAAAGTGTCTGTTTTGGCGATTCAGTAAAAGAGGTTTTCTCAAACTCAGATAGACAAGCTTCTATCTTCCAATGACGCCTGCATAAAGCATCTGCGTAAATCTTTTCAAGTACCAATCGAACTGCCAAATAGTCTTGAATCTCCGAACTACGTAAGAACATGCCTGACCAACCGGGCAACTCGAGAGCAAGACATTCCAGATACCTTTCCCAACGATCTTTTGGCAATCCAAGATGGATCAATTCTGCTTCTAACACTTCTTCCGATGATTCTGGAAGATCTAAAAGGACTTGTCGAATATAAGGTTGGCCTTCCAACGTCCAAGAGAGGTCAACAGCAGCACTGGCGCGCCATGCCGAGTAAAAGCCTTTTTTTGGGTTCTTCCAGAAGGAAATACCATGGTCAAGATAGGCCGCTAAGTGACGAATCAAAATAGGTCGAAAAGATTCGAAGATATCCTCACCGGTTAGGAACAAGAGCAGATCACGCAACGTCCAATCTCGTCCGAGGCGATCTAAAGGGTTGTTCCATTCAGGATCGGATTTTTTTTGAGTTTCTTCGCTGTTCGAAATTTCAAGTGTTTCAACACATGTTTCCCAGAGTCCTTCTGGAGTGTCTAAAATACCCTGTTCTGTGGCGCGCCAAGTCAAAAGACTAGGAGGTATAGGGGCAAGTGAAGTAGTGAAGGATACTAGTAATACCTCTATAGTGGAAATTCCACTAACAGAAGATTCACCCAAGTGTTGACGAAAAACCGAGATTAGATCCTCTCGAGAAATTCTCCCTTGGGTGAAAAATTCCCGAAAACGGTCTTCTGTGAGATATCCGGAGGCTCCAGTAAAGCGAGAGGCTTCAGCCAAGGCCTTCGGAAAAGGTAACGATTCAAAAGCGTGCAGGGTATTGTGGTGAACGAAATCCCGAATGGGTGCTTGCCCAGGAAGACAGTGCTTTAGAGATTCGAAGCGATCTCCAGTGGCCTGTCCTAAACGGTCACTCACGACGCAACCCTACTTGAACAATAGTAGAGACGTGTCTACTAACTTACGCCACAGATTACCTTCTGGTACTTCAGAAAGTGCAGCCAACGGATAGTCTTGTATTTTTCCATCGGGCAGTGTGATATGTGCAGTCCCGACCGTTTTAAGTTTTTCCAGAGGAGCTAAAATGTGGTCTTGGACTTCAAAGTCAGTTTTCACGTTTTTATATTGCCCACGTGGGATCGTGACGTAAACGTCTTCCGCTGTTCCAACTTCGAGTTCTTGCACTGTACCTTTCCAGACTCGCGTGGTAGTCAACGCTTGTCGACCGACGTAGACACGTCTCGTCTCCCAAAAACGGAAACCGTAATCTAGGAGCGATTGCGCCTCTCTAGCGCGGGCTGCCGGAGATTTCGTGTTTAGCACGACTGAAATCAACCGCATATCTTCGCGCTTTGCAGACGAGATCAAACAGTAACCAGCACGGTCGGTAAATCCTGTCTTGATACCGTCCACCGAGCTATCTCGGGTCAAAAGGACATCACGGTTATGTTGCAGGATTCCGTGGTAAGTAAATTCTTTCGTTGAAAACCATTTATATTCGTTGGGAAAACGTTGTATCAAAGACTTGGAAAGGAGGGCTAAATCCCGCGCACTGGAATAATGATTGATGTCTGGGAGTCCGGTGGCGTTGTCAAAATGAGTATTGACCATGCCAATCTGTTGGGCATGATGGTTCATGAGGTCAGAAAATGCAGCCTCAGTACCCGCGATGTGTTCCGCCAATGCCACGCTGGCGTCATTGCCAGATTGGATCACCATGCCTAACACCACTGTCTCAAGGGGCACTTGGCTATTGAGGTCTAAAAATGTACGCGAACCTCCCGTTTTCCAAGCTCGCTCACTCACTCTGACTAGATCAGTGAGTTTCCTCTCTCCAGAATGAAGTGCATCAAAGACCACGTAGGCGGTCATGATCTTGGTAAGGCTGGCGGGCTCCATTCTGGTATCAACGTTGTTTTCGGCGAAAACTTGACCCGTGGAAGCGTCCATTAAGATCCAAGCCCCGGCTGCCACTTGGGGTGGAGTGGGAATCACGGGACCCTTATTAGCAGAGGCAGAGAGTAGCGCTGGGACAGCAGAAGCCTTTTGTCCAGACACTGCAGGTTTGGATCCAAGTTCTTTTGACTGGGTACCCGCTTTTGAAATGGGCTCTTTAGTGATAGGTGGCTGGACGGGCTTTGTAGTAGAAGTGGGTGGTGCTGCCAATGCTACAAGCGGCAGTAAGAATGCAAAAGTACAAAACGGGCACAAAAGACGCAGGCGAGAGGTCACGATTTGGGTGCTCACCAAAAGTTAAAGGAACACCCTAATTGTAGCGTGATTCTCGAAAAATGGTACTACCTCCCACGAGAATCGATGGCATCTGCCAAAAGTCCTACGCTGGTGGCAAAATAGTTAGAACGGTTCCATTGTCGAATGACGTGATAATTCGGGTATACGACAAAAAATCGTTTTGGGTTCTCTCCCATGGAGAGTAGGGATGCAGCCAATTCCCCTTGTAAAGTACCGCCCTCTCGAAAGCGCACCCCAAGTTTCCCCCATTCACTAAGAGTTTTAGTTCCGCGGTCTAGTCCGATTAGATCGGGATCAAATTCTACTGGGGTACGAATTTCTTTTCCCCAAGTTTCTTTCCCATTCCAACCAATACTGTGCAGGTAATTGGCTGCGGAGGCTAGAACATCTGCAGAATTAGACCAAATGTTTCGTTTGCCATCGCCATCGTAATCCACGCCATACTTTAGAAACACGGAAGGCATAAACTGGCACTGTCCCATGGCACCTGCCCAAGAACCTACCATTTTTGAAGCAGTAACATCACCGCGTTCTAGGATACGCAATGCATCCAACAATTCGCCCCGAAAATAAGCAGACCGTCGACCATCGTGGGCTAGGGTGGCCAATGCCGCAATAATCGAAAACCCTCCTTGGTTCCTGCCGAAATCACTTTCCATAGCCCAAAAGGAAACTAAAAAATTAGGTTGAACTGAGTACTGCTCCCGAATGTCTTCTAAGATCTCCTGTAATTCTTGGTAGCGACGCCTTGCCTGTTGGATTCTAAAATCCGGGAGAACATTCTGAAGGTATTGTTCAAAAGTTAATTTTCCTTCGGGCTGGTTTCGATCCAAGGAAATGACACGTGGAATCGGCCCGCGTACATCGGCAAATGCTGAGTTTAACACTTTAGAAGAGATCCCTTGCTCCCGTGCTTCGGTTTGAAGATCGGAGAGCCACTCCTCAAAATCTTGAGCGGCTTCCGTGGGAACCATTGTGGTTGCCAAAATGAAAAATGTTAGAAAGCGTGACATAGGGCAAAAACCTGTTTAAGAGTGTGAAAAAGCCTCTGCATGATAAGAAGAACGTACCATGGGGGCACTAGCAACCTGCGTAAAACCTATCTGTTCTGCAAAATGTTTGAGTTCTAAAAATTCTTCTGGTGTCACGAACCTTGAGACAGGCAAATGAGCACGACTCGGTTGCAAATATTGTCCTAATGTGACTCGAGTGCAACCCTGATTTTGAAGGTCTTGTAATACTCGTCTTACTTCGTTTTGGGTCTCCCCGAGGCCTAACATGAGTCCAGATTTAGTAGGTACTTTAGGGTTTTTAAAAGTGTAAGCACGGAGGAGAGACAAAGAATGTTGGTAGTCAGCCCCTGGTCGTACTTCACGGTAGAGGCGTGGTACCGTTTCCAAATTATGATTGAAGAAGTCTGGTGGTGTCTGTGACAAAATCTCTAGGGCGGTTTCCAATCGACCCCGAAAATCGGGAACCAAAATTTCAATTTGCACGGTAGGTACTTGCTTCCGAAGAGCATGCATGCAATCTGCAAAGTGACCAGCCCCACCATCTCGTAGATCATCACGGTTTACTGAAGTAATCACTACATATCGAAGGGACAAAGCAGCCACTGCTTCTGCAAGACGGGAAGGCTCTTCTGGGTCTAAGAGATTTGGCAAACCATGGGCAATGTTGCAAAAAGGACAACGACGAGTGCATCGATCTCCCATGATTAAAAAAGTAGCCGTTCCGTTGGAGAAACACTCTCCAAGGTTAGGACAGGTAGCCTCCTCACAAACTGTGTGTAAACCTGACCTATGCAGCAAACTTCTTACACGAGTAATCCCAAGACCTGTGGGAGCTTGGGCACGAATCCAGTGAGGTTTAGAAATAGGCATATCAAAGCAAATAAGGATAGGAGTTACGCAGTTGGATTCACAAGTTACTGATTTCGTTGGATTTATTGTT
>CAUYTX010000178.1:0-3662 GCA_963575665.1 Gammaproteobacteria bacterium
GCAGTTGAAAATATAAGTCTTTGATTTTTATAAAAAATTTTGTTTTTCGTCAAAACAATAAATCCAACGAAATCAGTAACTTGTGAATCCAACTGCGTAACTTTTATCATAATTTACTTTTAATTCCTATACTCATTTAAGAATACCATCCAGACACAGTCTGCCACGGATTTGAGTATCAGTGGTACACTTTAGCCAAGAAACGGCTCAAATGACTTAGTGCTTTTCAGGATCTTGACCTTTGGCCCAAGCAACTCGAAAAAAATCTTACCGCCTCAGAAATTCCCTTTCTCTCCACCGTGGTCTTCGCCAAATAGCGTTGTGGGCGTGCTTGGGTGCTTCTTTGTGCCTCGTGCTTGCGTTGTTTAGCTACAACCCTTCAGATCCGGGCTGGCTTCAGACTGCACGGACCGGTCGCTACTTTAACCTTGGAGGTTGGCTAGGTGCGTACTTCTCTGACATCGCTTTTCACTTTTTGGGGTATGTAGGTTTCCTCATCCCTATGTTGGTATTCCGGGCTGGATGGTCGGTTCGTCTTGGAACTACTACGCCGAGAACCTTCCACCCAGCAAATCTAGCATTTGGCATTTTGGGTTTGTTTTTACTTTTTATTGGGAGCACGGGAATTGCCACGCTCCAGTTGGCTAGACCTTGGTGGTGTTCTGCACCAGTATATTTAGGGGTGCAAAGCTGTGGCGCCGGAGGAGTCATCGGAGAAGTAGTAGGTGTACCGCTGGCTTGGAAGCTAGGGTACGGAGAGGCTAATCTCTTTTTAGCAGGTCTCATATTTTCTGGATTGACCTTATTTGCAGGGGTTTCTTGGGTGCAGTTTGCCGAGTGGGTAGGCAACAAGATTTTTTTAGTATTTCAGATCGTCAAATTTCTTGTGTTCTGGTCAGTAGTGCGGATTCGGGAAACACGAGCATCTTTGCCTGCTCACACACCTCCGGTAGCTCCTACTGCACCAACGGCTCAGGATGAACCTGTCCCTGCAACAGAAGAGGTTGTATTAGTAGCCCCTCTGGATCTTGCTCTTCAAGCCTCCACAATTCCACAGACACCACCTGTTGAAACTAATCCTTTAGCGGAAATTCCTTCTGTTGAGCAGAATCCATCTACATTGATGCCAAGAGAACAACGCAAGGAACCTCCCCGAACAACACATCGATCTTCTGATTCTGAAAAAAACCTTCTTTCTTTAGGACTGTTGGAGGGCAATTCTTTGGAGCGATCCCCTGCCCCAGAATCTTTAGAACGTCTTGCTAGACTAGTTGAAGCATGCCTCACGGATTGCAACGTAGAAGCACGTGTCGTTGAGGTACGACCAGGACCCGTCGTCACGTATTTTGAACTTCAACCAGCTCCAGGAGTTCTTGGCACACAGATTTCGCAGGTTTCTAAAAAATTAGCACGGTCGTTAGCAGTTCCGAGCATTCGAATCGTAGAAGGAAACTTAAACCTTTCTGGGGTCGCTCTTGAGGTTCCAAACGAACGACGAGAATTGCCTCGCATTGGTGAAATTTTGCGTGCCCAAGAGTATGAACACTCTTCCAACACATTGCCATTGGTTTTAGGGAAAGATATTGAGGGAAAAGCCATTATTCTGGATTTACACCGTTTTCCACACCTACTGGCTGTGGGCACGTCAGAAGCGGGTAAATTTGTGTCTTTTCAGGCAATGTTGTTGGGATTAGTTTACAAATTACCACCCTCTGAATTAGGCCTTTTTTTGATTGATCTCGGCAAAAAGGGATTATCAGCCTATCAAGGCATTCCGCACTTATTAGCACCAGTTACTTCGGATATGAAAGAGGTAACGAGTATTTTTGGATGGTGTGCTGCGGAAATGGATCGTCGTTACAAAATTTTAGCAGCCATCGGAGTGCAAAACCTGATGACACTTAACCGCAGGTTAAGTGACGCCCTCCTAGATGAGTTTCCCATTCCGGATCCCCTTCATTCTCAGGACTCCGAACCAATCCCAATGACACCTCTACCCTACATTGTCTTGTTCATAGAAGAATTTGCAGAATGGTTACAAAGTGTTGGGAACCCAGCAGAAGCTTGGGTAGCTCGCTTGATACGAAGAGCAAAGGCAGTGGGGTTTCCCCTCATTCTTGGGTCACAAAAGACTACGGATGAAGTTATTTTGAAGTGTGCTGGTATTTCCACTAAGATTGCTTTCCAGCTGCCTTCAGCGGACGCTTCGAAAACAATCCTTGGGCACCCGGGAGCGGAATGCTTGCTTGGCCAAGGGGACATGCTCTTTTTAGATCCTAGTCTACGTGTACCTAAACGTATTCATGCTCCGCTGGTTTCTAACTCAGAAGCGGTCCAGGTAGTAGAAGCCCTCAAGGTACATAGTCGTCCAGAATACGTGGACTTAAGGATCATCCCAGAGATACCCCTTTCTGAGGAAGATCAGGGAGAAGAATTCCAAGACTTCAGCATTCTGCTCTCGGAAGCTAAAAAAATTGTCCTTGAAACACGTCGGCCTTCCGTTTCTGGCATCCAAAGACGGCTTAAGATCGAGTACGAATTGGCAACACTATTGATGGAAAGGCTAGAACAAAACGGAGTCGTAAGTCCTCTAAAACCCAATGGTACTCGTGAGGTCTTGGTATCTGCCAGCTTTGCATCACAAGCGATTCCGTAAATTTCGGAGGCGAAAACCCATCAGGTCTTCGCGTACTCCGCGTGTGAGTGCTAAGACTTTGAAGAGTTCTCCCATTTCTTGGGGAAAAGTAAGTAACCGAATTTGATTGGAAAGTGTCCACTGTGCTTCTGGAGTGAATAGCTCAGTCGAAAGATCGCAAATGCCACAGGCTAGCAAGAAATGAGCTTGTGTGGTGTAACCACTTACTTCGAGACCTACTGCAGCCTTGGCCATGGCAGTGAAGTCCACATGGCTAGTGATATCCTGCAAACCTGGCAAGATTAGCGGATCATAGTGGCGATGATGTCGATAGTGACAAGCCAATGTCCCGGTATTTCGAAGTGGGTGGTAATACTCCTGTCCTGGATAACCATAGTCAAACAAAAACATCGCACCCCGCCCAATAAGCTTTGCAGTGGTGCTGATCCAAGCACGCGCTATTAAGCCAATTTCTGAGAGGTAGCCTACTGATAAACCTTTCCCATATTCTCTGTACCACTCTCCTAACGGTTCAACTAATTCTCCTGAAAGGGGTTGTGTCATCCACGTAAATCTGTCCTTGTCCCAAGTGACGCGGCGTTCCAAAAGTTCCTTTCCTGCCCATTCGAAACAGTGGACGGGCATTGCATCTAGGAGTTCATTGGCAACCATCACTCCTTCCCAACCTGGTTCTGGAAGGTTAGAAATCCAGACTACGCGATCCATCCAAGCAGGAAGCTTTGTAGAAATGGTCTCATATTGCCTGGCGCGTAAATCTGCGGACACCTCCAAAATGAGGTAACGGCTCGGGGGTGTCTCTAGGATTTCCAGAGTCTTTAAGAGCTCTACTGCTAATGTGCCACTACCCGCACCAACCTCCAACAATTCTCCAGAACCTAGTTCCCTCAAAACCTCTGAGACTTGTTTAGCTAGGCACTGTCCGAAGAGGGGAGAGATCTCAGGTGCTGTGACAAAATCTCCAGAGGCTCCGAATTTGTGTAAACCTGCAGTGTAATAACCAAGCCCG
>CAUYTX010000179.1:0-3656 GCA_963575665.1 Gammaproteobacteria bacterium
AATTGTTGATACTCTTCAAAAACGTGGCGCAAAATACGGTAGCGGTAGCAGTTTTCATTTAGCTGCTAAAAATGGAGACATAATCTCTGTCGAAGAGATGTTGAGTAAAGGGCATACTTTAAATGAAGTTGATGCCGCAAAAGGTTGGACCGCTCTGCATTACGCAGCTCACTACGGACAAAAACATCTTGTAGAATATTTATTAATCAAAGGTGCGGATGTTAATGCTAAAGACTTCTTAGGAAAGAATAATCCAATAGATGTGTTAGCTTTAGGCAATAGAGGCGAAATAGTAAGAATATTAACTAAAGCTGGCGCAAAATCTTCTGGCGGTTCAAGTCTTCATTTTTGTGCTGAAACGGGAGATTTCGAAGGTGTTCAAAAGTATTTTGATGTTGATGGTCGCATAAACGGTAGAGATGAAAAAAATGGATGGATGCCTATTCATTACGCCGTTAACGCTAACGATATAGAAATGGTGGAATTTTTGATATGTTTAGGAGCTAACGTTAATGGAGCGGATTTTAAAGGCGAAATAGCTCCGTTGGATTTGGCTTTTAAAACCGGCAACATTAAAATGCAAACACTGCTTCAATTAAAAGGGGCCGCAAGAAAGAAAAAAATCGACAATGGAGGCAACGGCAAAGACGTTACAATTCACATCAGCGAGGAATTTAAAAAACAGATGCAAGCTTATATTGATAAAAGAAATGAAGAAGAAGATAAATTAAAAAAAATACACGAAGAAGAAGTAGCAAAAGATCCAAAGAAAAAAGATAAAAAAACAATCAACTGGAAAGAATTTTTAAAAAGCAAAAACAAAATCGTCGAAGAAAAGAAAATCGAAGAAGTAAAAAAAGTTGAAGCACCAAAACCACTTAAAAAAATAATAAATCAAGTGGCAGCTATTGATGCCGAAGTTAAATCGAGTCGTCTTGAATTAGATAAAATACAAGATGGCTATATTTTTTTCATGGATATAGTTGGATATAGTAAAAAAACAACTGACGAACAGAGAAAATGTTTTAAAGATTTGGGAGAAATAGTTAAATCAACTATACAATTTAAAACTGCAAACGCGCTTGAAAAATTAATCGTTCTACCAACAGGGGATGGAATGATTCTCGGATTCTTCACTTATCTTGAAGACGCTATCAATTGTGGCATTACCGTAGCAAAAGCTGTCAAAAATAGACCAGATTTAGAAATGAGAATGGGCATTCATTGTGGCGATGTTTGTCCGCTTGAAGATATCAATGGCAATTTAAACATTAGTGGTGATGGAATTAATTATGCACAAAGAGTAATGGATTCAGGAGAAACTAATCATTTATTAGTTAGTTCTGATGTTGTAGCTAAATATGATAGACCAAATTATGTATTAGTCGAAGATCTTGGCGACGTTACTGTTAAACATGGAGTTATCATGAGATTATATAGTTTATATTCGTCTGACTTCGGAAACAAAGCGTTTCCATCAAGTAGAGTAAAGAAAGCGGAACCAACAATAAATAAACCAGTATGAAAATGATGCCTTTAGGAAGACAATATCATCCAAGTATTGTTAATACAGATTTGGATGTATATAAAATTAAAGATAGAGTTATGGCGGCCCCAATATCTTCTAGCCCAGATCCTTTTCAGATAACTGATAGACTTGGCATTAGTAAAATTGATGACACTAAAATTAGAATAGTAGTCTATAATTCGAAAGGTATTTTTTACATTATATAGATCTAAAAAATACTAAAATTTAGTATTAAAAAACAATGCTCCCAAAGCTCTATTTCTAGTGTAAAAAACTACATGTCAGACAAGTACGAAAATAATAGTTACGATGCTGTTCTCTCAAGAATGGAACAAAAATTAGATACTATATCTGACAATATAGACGATATTAAAAAAAGCCACAAAGACTTAGAAACGCGAGTCGCTGGTCTTGAATATTTTAAGTATTATTTAGCGGGAATAGTTGCAGCGGTTTCAATTGGAGCTAATTATTTAATGAACAAGATAAAAGGCGTTTGACGAAAAAAACTTGTTGACTTCTGTCTAAAATGGTGTAAAATCTTACACCTATGATTAAGTCATTTAAGTTATTCATCGTATCGGTTCTAGCCTCACTCGCAGCTTTTGCTGCGGATACGGATTCAACACTCAATGCCAGCATTAACGCTGGTTACAACAACCACTACATCGTCAATGGCCTAGCCAAGACTAGCGGATCAGCGTTTGCTGGTTTCGATATTGGAAAGACATATTTCGGTGTAGATACTTATGTCGGTGGTATTATTCTTCCTAATTCTAATAATATCGACGAGTCTCATTGGAAGGTGGGTGTTGGCAAGGCTCTAAAGATTACCGAAAAGTTCTCCCTTCGCGGTGATTTGCAAGTTCTTCGCCATCAAAGCTCAATTCTTGGAGGTCGCAATTCTACTGAAATCGCTCCAAAGATCGCCTTGGTAAATCCATACCTAACTCCTTACATTCGCGGTTCACACGATTTTAACCTAGATCAATCAGGTTATATCGTTGGTGCTGAACGCCCAACCGATGTGTTTGGCTGGTTCACCGTCACTCCTGCTGTGGAATACGGCAAGTTCACTGATTATGATGTCGTAGCTGTTAAGGTTGGCGTTTCTCGCACCTTTTTCAACCACCTTCAACCTTATGCTGAAGTTGGATATTACGACAATAATTTTGAGTCTTCCAAGTATAAGTTCGCAAGCCAAGAATTTAGTGGAGACATCGTTGCTGTAGCTGGAGTTCGCTGGAACTTCTAATAGTGAACGATATTTAGTCAAATAAACCGCTAACGCAAGTTAGCGGTTTTTTTGTTGACTTATCCAAAAATTTCTTTTATCATCTTTGTATGAGTGACGACACAAGGCTTTTTTTGAATCCAAAAATTTACGTTGCAGATTCTAAATTGCATGGTAGAGGAGTTTTTACTTCTGAAGTTATTTTACCGGGAGAAATCATTGAACAAGCTCATGTGATTCACCCAGTAAATAAAAGCCCATCTCATTTAGACGATACATATAGATTGTATTTTTTCTCTTGGCCTTTTTTAAAACAAAATTGGAAAGAATATGTCGAACAATATGGCTCACTGCCTCTAAGCATGATGTCTTATCCTGCTTGTGTTTTAGGTTTTGGCATGATTTATAATCATAGCAAATTAAATGCAAACGCTTCATTTGAAGCTAATACACACGAAAATATTTTAGAATTCAAGGCTAAAAGAAAAATAGAAGCAAGAGAAGAAATAACTATTTGCTACAATCCGAATGTTGATTATTAATATGTCTAATATTAATCAAATAACTACTCTACTTTTAGATTCTTCTTTTATGCCTTATACTTTTTTAACAGGTAGGGCTACGTTCTTACATTTAATAAAGAACAATATTAAATGTTTCGATGCGAGCGAAAATCTAATAGATAATAATCTGGAATGGATTTCTAATCAAGGTATTAATTTTCATGAAGACCAACCTTTTTTAACTTCAAAAGATAAAATATGGTTTTTACCCACAACCGCTGTTATTAAAGCCTCTTTTTATTCAAAAAGAAAAAAATTACCTCGCACACTGAATCTTCAAAAATTATGTATAATTTTTGATTACACATGTCAAATTTGTTACGATCAATTC
>CAUYTX010000180.1:0-3640 GCA_963575665.1 Gammaproteobacteria bacterium
GTAGAGAGAGAATCAAGGATGATTCTCGACTGCGCACTCGGATCGGACTCCAATTAAAACATTCCCAACAGTTTTAGAAATTACCCCGTCAATGCCCACTTCAAACGCTATGTTTGGGTTGAAATCAGCTCCTCTGGCGTCAATAAGGGCACGAAGGGCACTATAATCCGTAATAGCCCAAACTTTACCATCCCCAGTAATGAAGAGGATTTCAAGCACCGAAGGCGAAAACGCCCTTTCAAAGTCAGGTGTATCGGCTGCAGGATGCGAATTGAAAGTGCCATACGAGTAGTTTGGTGAGAGATCTCCATCTCCGTCGAACACGCCACCACTGTTTGACATGTGGGCAACTAACTCCCATCCAGCATCATCAAGCGGGTTTGGCGATGTGGCTAGAACAGCCTCCACACAAAAGCTGGCTGCTAGACCTACCTTGAGCAAAGAAGAGAAGAATGACTCCTTATACTTTCCGGGTGCTTTCCGGGTGTGTTCTCATTCATAGAGCAATTCCCCTGAAATGATACGTGAAACAGATAAAATTATACCACACCAATTGTAACAATGTATTGAGGAGGAAACTTTTTGTCAACAGAAAATTAGTTGTGCCAGGGAGAGAACTATAAACAAAAACAGTGTAAGCAGAATCCTGAGCAGAATCTTGCTAAAATTCAAGGGGGAGAAGCCTAACGACTCTGCCGATACCAGATTTCCAGTGTATTTCTGTTGAGGAACCGAATTTCACCATGAGCAAGCAATACGTGTATGCGTTCACCCGAGGAGATGGCAAGAATAAGCGATCTTTCGGGGGCAAGGGTGCCAACCTTTGTGAAATGACCCAGATTGGCCTGCGTGTGCCTCCAGGATTTGTCATTTCCACTGAAGCCTGTTTGGCGTATCTGCCTAATCGGCAGCCTCCTGCTGAAATGATGGAGCAGGTGCGCATGCACCTCGTGGAGTTAGAAACAGTGACTGGAAAAGGATTCGGTTCTGCAACGAATCCTCTATTGGTATCTGTTCGCTCTGGGTCCGCAATGTCTATGCCAGGGATGATGGATACGATCCTGAACCTTGGCCTCAACCCCACTACCCTGCGTGCCCTCATTGCTCAAACAGGTAATGAGCGTTTTGGTTACGATGCGTATCGTCGGTTTATCCAACTTTTCGGCAAAGTAGCACTGGGGGTCCCGGATAAAGAATTCGATCAACCACTCGAAGAGATAAAACGCGATCGCAAAGCATCTTCGGATGTGGATTTGACGGCTGAAGACTTGGCAGAGGTGGCTTCTCGCTTTCTCGCAGTAGTAGAAAAACACACCGGACAGGCTTTTCCAGAGGATCCAAACGAACAACTGCGGATCGCAATCCAGGCAGTGTTCAACTCTTGGATGGGCAAGCGTGCTGTTGACTACCGGCGCGAATTTAAGATCACTCCGGAAATGGCCAATGGTACTGCAGTGAATATTTGTACCATGGTTTTTGGAAACATGGGCAATGATTCTGCTACTGGAGTGGCATTTACCAGAAATCCCGGCACTGGTGAAAACGAGTTTTTTGGGGAATACCTCGTCAATGCCCAAGGAGAAGACGTAGTCGCAGGCATTCGGACACCGAAACCCGTTTCAGAAATGAAACAGGAGATGCCAGAAATCCATGAGCAACTCATTGAATTGCGCCAGAGACTAGAAACTCACTATCGTGAAGTTCAGGATTTTGAATTTACGATTGAAAAAGGGGTTTTATATTGCCTTCAAACCAGAAATGGGAAGATGAATGCCCACGCTATGGTTCGTACCTCGGTAGAAATGGTACGAGAAGGGCTTTTATCTCGTGAGGAGGCATTGCTCAGGATCCGACCAGAAGACTTAGAACAACTTTTGTTTCCGCGTTTAGATCCAAAAGCGAAAGTAACTTCAATAGCACAAGGTTTGCCGGCTTCTCCTGGGGCTGCGTCTGGTCAAGTGGTCTTTGATGCTGATCGGGCCGAGACTCAGGGCCGTCTAGGCACGAAATTGATCTTATTACGTGAAGAAACCAAGCCTGAAGACATTCACGGTTTCTTTGCAGCCCAAGGTATTCTCACTTCTCGTGGTGGTAAGACCTCCCATGCAGCGGTCGTGGCCAGAGGCATGGGGAAACCTTGTGTCACGGGTGCCACTGCTATTCACGTGGATACGCAGTTGCGCAAAGCCTTCATTGGAGATCGGATCCTTTCAGAAGGGGATATCGTCACCATCGATGGCAGCACTGGCAATGTTTATCTTGGTAAAGTACCACTGGTAGAAGGTGAGTTTACCCAAGAATTGACCACATTATTATCTTGGGCAGATGAGGCTGCGACGCTCAAGGTCATGGCCAACGCGGATACCCCAAACGATGCACGACGTGCGCTGAACTATGGTGCCATGGGTATTGGGTTATGTCGCACGGAACGAATGTTTAACGCAACAGACCGCCTTCCGTTGATGGTCGAAATGATCATGGCAGAAGACAAAACGGCTCGCCAGGCTATTCTTGAAAAGTTATTGCCCATCCAACGCCAAGATTTTATTGAACTATTCACGGTCATGGCACCACGTCCGGTGACCGTGCGCCTGTTAGATCCTCCAATTCACGAGTTTTTACCTTCTGAAGTACAACTTCTTTCCGAAATTGAACACCTAAAAGGATTGCGCACCACCGTGGAAGGGGTTGGACAGGTGGTCGAGGCTCTGCGTTTGATTGATCCAGAAGCCGCAGAACAGGGTAAAAAAGCATTGGCACCTCTTCTTTTGAGCTTGCACCGCGTCTGCGATAACCGGACTGGAGAACAGATGCTGGCCATCAAAGAGAAGATGCTGCGGAAAGTGCGGGAGACCCAAGAAGTCAACCCGATGCTTGGGCATCGTGGCGTCCGCCTCGGCATCACTTATCCTGAGATTTACCAAATGCAGGTGCGAGCCATTTTGGAAGCCACTGCCGAATGTATTCGCTCTGGAGTTACGACAATCAATCCAGAGATCATGGTACCCCAGGTTTGTACTGCAAAAGAGTTAGAAGCAGTACGTGGCATTATGGACAGTGTTCGTGCAGAAGTCGAAGCTGCTTACGGTTTTACGGTACCTTTCCGCTTTGGAACGATGATTGAAGTAGTGAGAGCTTGCATGCGTGCCGACCGATTGGCCAATTTTGCCGAGTTCTTCTCTTTTGGCACGAATGACCTTTCGCAGGCTACTTTCTCATTCTCGCGTGAAGACGCCGAAAACAAGTTCTTGCCTTTCTATAATGAGAATGGCATCTTGCAGGATAATCCATTTGAAGTGCTAGATGTCCACGGCGTGGGTCGGCTCATGAAGATTGCCGTGGAATGGGGGCGTCGAGTCAAACCAGAGTTGAAAGTAGGGATCTGCGGAGAACAAGGTGGCCAACCAGCCTCGATCCGATTTTGCCAATACGTGGGTCTAAACTACGTTTCTTGTTCTAGTCCGCGGGTGCCAGTTGCACGACTTGCCGCTGCACACGCTAAACTTAAAGAAAAGGAATACCACTTCGAGTGAGGAACTAAAAAGGCGGGTTGACATCCTCCCCGCCCTAAAGGACGGGGATTCCTACGGATCTACACGCTGGTTTGTGTAGTCTCTTCGGTGGGTTCCTGCTTCACAGA
>CAUYTX010000181.1:0-3635 GCA_963575665.1 Gammaproteobacteria bacterium
ATCTCTTAATTTACTCAAAAAGGTTGAAGCCATAACGGATTGGAAGATCGACAAAAACGACTTGGTGCACGTAAAGCCTATACCGAGCAAGCACCAACAAAAATACCTTACCCATGGCTCAAAAAACCTTTGATATCCTCCCTGCCCTGAAGGACGGGGATTCCTACGGATCTGCACACTAAAATTGTGCAGTCTCTTCGGTCGGCTCCTGCTTTGCCCTGAAGAACGGGGTTTTCGCGCATACTGATAGTGTGGACAATTCGACGTGAACCCTAATTAGATTTAATCCATTTGTTTTCTTTTCAAAGCAAACCACGCACGAATCTCTTTATAAATGGCGTTGTTAATCGCGCTGGTGCGTGATACATCCAAGTCTGTTGCCATATCGTCTAAATCTTCTAGTAAACCTTCTGGTATCGTGAGGTGTATTCGAATCTTCGCATTGCCTTTGCGCTTTTTTTGTGTCTTTACCTGAGCGTCTGGCGCATTAGATATGAAATCCTCAGCAGAAGGCTTCTTTCTCGGGATCGTGATCGGCATTTTATTACTCAGAATATACCGCGAACAGTAAGGTTTTCAATTCTTCTACTGCTTTTTTATCGGGTGGTTTTACTTCTAAAACAGATAACCCTTGGCCCGCCGCATTCGAAAATGCTTTACGTTTACAGATTATAGTATTGATGTATTCAAGTTCTCCAATATTCTTCAATATTTCTATTGCCTGAACATTATCCAAAGATTTCCCAGGGTCTGCAAGATTCAAGAGAACGCATGTACGTAAACCATTCCGTACACTCCTAGCTTCACCAATCAAAACGCCAATGTTTTCAAGTGACCAGACATCAAAACTTCTTGGTTGGATGGGAACAATCAATACGTCAGTTATCATGAGTGCAGCACGAAATGCACTTGAGTCTTGGCCTCCTACATCAATAATAATGTCTTCAAATTTAGGTTGTTGTAATTTTACTTGAGACAAAAGCGTACGACCGTCCGAGTAATTAGCACATGCAATTTCTGGTTTTTTTCCAGAATCAGACCGGATGCTAATTGCAGTCAGCGATGTTTTTTGCCTATCACCATCGATAAGCCACACTTCCTTTCCTAACATCGCCCTAGCGATTGCAATATTCAACGCGAGTGTTGTCTTACCTACCCCTCCCTTTGTATTCCCAACCGTAACGATCATCTTGTTCTCCTAGAGTCATACCAAGCACAACTGATATGCCTATTTATGTGTCTGTTTATGTGCTTACTTTTCGCATAATAACAACAAAAACTCGAAAAACTATGGTGCTATTTTAGGCACAAACTCTTGTGCATGGAAACCCTCTAGTGTGTACCTCTGGCCGATTGTTAAAACTGATTACTATATCGCACATTTTATGTGCCTATTCGTGTGCTTACTTATGTGTCTACTTGTGTGCTTACTTTTCGCGTATTATCAACAAAAATTTGTAAAACTATGATGCCATTTTAGGCATAAATTTTTGTGTATAAAAAACCTCTAACGCATGCGCTCAATGATAGAGATCACCAAATCATTCAGTTCGTCTAATCTATTGTTAAAATTGATTACTGAATCGCGTAGTTGTCTATTAACAATCTCCATGTGTCCATCCACGCCTCCAATAAACTCAAGGATTTTTTCAGAAGAAAATGCGGATAGGTCATTGTTAATATAGGCCATAGTTTGCTGCATAGAAGCACTCACTCTATCAAAATGACGTTTGATATAGGCCATACTTTCTTGCATGGACGTGTTGACGTGACTAAAGTGAATTTGATGGTCTGTTAGTGTCGCATCCATTTGGTTCTGCATTGTGTCAATTATGGTCTGCATACGATCGTAAGTCTCTCCAATGAGATGTTGAGCCTCTTCGGATTTGTTTTGAATATGGCCAGAAGCTGTAGAAATTGCAGAAGCTAATCCATTCAAGTTTTCCATACTCGCGTGAATCTTGTCACCAGCTTGAATGATTTGTCGAGAAGTATCATGCATGGACTGTGCTGACATGGATTGAATTAGTGTCTCAGTCATCTTCTCAAAAGAGCGCATCATAAATTGGGCAAGAGCTTGGATTACCGCCTCTTGGTCATGTTTTTGAGGATTGTTATAAGCCGTAGAGATAGTAGCTGCTAAACCATCTAGGTTTACTGTAATGGCATGAATCTTTTCAACAAAGTGGGAAATTTGTTGTGAGGTGTCCTGCATAGCCTGAATTGATTTAGATTGGTCAGGCATCTTAGCCAGAAAACCACTCATAATATTGTTCATACTATCCATTTTTGTACCCAAACCACCGATCACATAACCCAGTTTTTCTGTGATACTGTCCATGTGGTTTACTCCATTTACAAAGTGCAACACACGCTCGGCGAATAATTGGAGACCACTCTTTAGGTGAACAAAAGTCCGTTCGAGGGAACTATTCACTTGTTCGAAGCGACTTTCGTAATCGTGCCACATAACTCGTAGCTGATCATAAGCCTTCAGAATGGCGTTGAGGGTCTGGCGAGCTGTTTCCTGAGTAGCAGATAAGGCATCCGTGACTGATTCCACTTTGGTCATACCATTTTGTAATTTTTCTCCTGCCATCACCATCATGATTGCACCAGATTCCATGGTTTCTACTAATTGGGTAAAACGGTTTTGTGCCTCACTGAAACCGCCAGAAAATTGGACCATGACTTCCGTGGTGTCTCGTAATTGCGTAACAAAACTCGTTTTGGTGTGACTTATTTCTTCCGTTAATTGACTGATGGTGTGGCTTAAGGGTTCAACAACCTGACGTAAGTTTTCTTGTACTACGATCCCAGACTGGGATCCAACGTCTTGCCTCCATTGCGACAATTCTTTTAACAGAGAAGCGCGTTGTTGTTCTAAACGGGATAGCATCTGGTCGTTCATTTGATGCAGCCCGGTAGTCATTTCTGCATTGCTCTGGGAGAAATGTTCTAAGGAATTGGTGAAGAAGTTAGCCATAGTTCCATCGAGCTTCTCCGTTGCGTTTAAGAAAAGCTGGCCAGCCCTGACCATGGTACCGCTCAGTTGTATTCCTTCTTGACGTGATGCCTCCCTAGATTGCTCCATGAATTGAATTAGGGATTGGATCACGGCTTCGCTATCGCCCTGCACTCGCAACAGTGTTTGATCCAAACTCTCAAACTTTTCGCCAATACTGGCTTGGAAGCGTTCTAAGAAGTTCTCAGTAGTTGCTATTAAATGGGGTGCCATGCCTAGGAACTCCTGGGTTTCTTTTTGTGCAGTAATCAATGCTGTAGAAGAACGGGACAGATCGGCGAGAGTCTGACTCATCTGTCCGCCGAAACCAATAGCAGCCTCATTCAGTCGGACAGCCATCTCTCCCTGAGCAGATTTCATGTTTTCTGCCACAGTGATTAAGTCTGTGACCGCACGTGACATGTTTCCTGCAAAACCAACGGAAGAGTCACGTAACAGCGTGGCGAGTTCTATTTGGGCAGTTCTCATACCGGAGGCTACGGCTGCCAAGTCTGCAAGGGCGCGTTCTTGACGATCACTAATGGACAGTGACGAATCACGTACTAGCAAACCCATCTCCTGAAGAGCCGATCGCATACCTGTTGCTACAGTCGCCAGATCGCCCATGGAG
>CAUYTX010000182.1:0-3630 GCA_963575665.1 Gammaproteobacteria bacterium
AGAGGGAGAAGTTATCTATTACCGCGCTAGTCACCTTAAGGATATTAAACAAGAATTAAGGCTAGAGAATATCGCAAGCCTTAACGCTCGCTATCCTAGCGACGCGGGCTTAGCCGACGCGGGCGCACCCTTTAAGGCTATCTATCGGGATCAAGCTACTTATGGCGAGGCACTGGGCGCGTTAGCGTGTTATGAATATCAAGCGTGCGAAAGTGATAGCTGGCGCAATAGCTACGCTCACCTATTATGCGTAGCGATTCGCAAGGCTATCTGCGGTCTCATAAGTGAGGGAGAATGGGAATATGAGCGCCCTACAGGGCAAGCGCAACGCGTTAGTTTAATGGAAATGATCAACGAATGAGCGCGAGAATTGAAATTACAGCTACGCGAGACGGTAACGCCTATATAGGCAATTTCTACAGGGTTAGCGCGTGGCGCGGGAATAGCTACCTAGGCGAGAGAATTTACGCGGGCTACACTAAGCGAGATAGCCTACGCCTAGCGCGGGAGATAATTAAGGATAAGGGCGAGCTATTCGCTAGCTAGTCGCGTATCGTAGGGCTTAGGCTTATGTCTAAGCCTTGCGATCTGCGCCTAACAATTCGGGCAGACCTAACCCGTAGACGCGGGCGAGTGTGGAGAGGGAGAGGGAGAATGATTAAGTACGCACCGGAGAGGGAGAGAATTCTCGATGAGCTAGTCGTGGCCTACGATGAGCTAGCGGGAGAGAGACTAGACGGATTTATCTCGCAAGAGATTTATATTAGGCGCAAGCTGCAATTAAACGATATAGCTATTGACGCCGGTATCGGATCACCGGAGATAGAGAGGGAGATAGCTAAACGCTATCGCCGGTAACACGCGGGTAGTTGCGTACTATCGTGGCCTACTTATACGGTAGGCTACGGTAGTCTGCACCTAATTGTAGGGCAGAATATGAAAGAGGGAGAGAGAATGATTAAGGCTAAGCCTGGAGATACTATCGTGTTTGATAGACCGGTAGAATTCTTAGACGGCAATATATTAAAAGAATTAAAACTAGAGGGGCGATCTAAATTTCGTGACCCTATTAGCGGTAAAGGATATTCCGTCACTAGCTGGCGTAAATTCGCCTATTCAATTAAACGAGAGGGAGAGCTGCTAGGCCGGCCCGATAGCCTTGCAGATTTTCGTATCTTATGTACGGCCTGCAATATGCAGACTAAGTATGACGCGCTAGATGTAGTAACCGGCAAGCCTTGCGATAAGTGTGGCGAGCTATTGTGAGCTATTACGACGGTGACGCGTGGACTAGCCACGAGCTGAACGAGGTCAAGTGTGCAGAATGTGAAGAATATTTTGACGATCAAGAGGGAGAGGGCAATATCTGCCCACCTTGTATAGAGAAAGAGGGAGAGAGTAAGTGAGTACCTATTATGAGCTACGCGATTACAAAGATGTAAGGATAGTAAAAGAGGTTATATGCGGTGACCACCTAGTGCCAGTAAAGGATTGCGGGTGCCTACTATGAGAGAGGGAGAGACTATGGAAGAGCTAATGAATCAAGAACTGAACGAGGCTATCGCTACCCTGAATAGGGCTAATAGTGCGCTAGGGCGCATATTCAACTTAGAGGAGGAAGAAGATGAGTAAAGTAAAAGGATTTTCTATTTACGATCAAGAGACAGGAAAGAAGTTTGCCACGCTTCCACTAACTATCCCTATCGGGGCAACAGTAAAGGCGTACGAGAAGGCAGGACATAAGGTGCGCTGGGGCTGGGATGAGGGTGAAGATGAGTGACACAATGCTAGTTAAGACCAAGCCTTGTACGGTCTGCGATAAGTATGAAGTGTGGAGCTTAGATCGTAACGCCGTTATGAGGTGGCAAGAGGGAGAGAACATACAACGCGCCTTCCCTGATATGAGTGCGGGAGATCGAGAAGTGCTTATCTCTGGCACGCACCCTGCGTGCTGGGATAAACTATTTCCTGAGGAGGAGGGCGATGAGTAATGTTGTGGCCTTTCACCCCCGTAAATCCGAGCTAATCCTGCTCTATGAAGTGGTGGGAGAGGACGGTAACGCTGAATGGGGTGGCAATAGTGAGAGAGAAGCTCTCGCGTGGATAGCCAGCTCACCAACCGCTACCCGTATACTGGTATCGGGGTGGGAGAGCGATGAAGAAGATGCTCAACTAATAGGCCAGCCATTAGATATAACTAGGATAGTAAGAGAGGCAAGTAGATGAGTGAGAGAAGGTTGCTAGCTGCTGCAAATATGGCGGTACGCCAGCGTAACTACAGACGGGCGCGAGATCGTGCTCTTGTCAAACTAGCACAACTATATCCGGACGCTTACAAAGAGCTGCTGGAGAGGGAGAAAGCGAATGACGAAGCGCAAGGTCGTAAGTGGCTTGATATTAACGGTACTACTACTGCTACTGATTCATCAGTATCAACAGGAGGAATTCCTGCCGACCATTCACCCGACAATAACCGCACGTACAAAAGCAACTATGGAGGAGAAGCGTGAGAACAAGCAAATTGCAAGAGAATATAGTCGCGCTCTTGGATATTCGAGACGAGAGACGGCGTGCCTTGTCACCCTATGGACCCGTGAAAGCAGGTTTGACCACCTTGCCAAGAACAGACACGGAAGCTCGGCTTATGGAATTGCTCAACTCCTTGGAGAGCGTAGTGGACAAGCTGAACTTCAAATCCTTCACGGTATACGATACATTGAACACCGCTATCGAGGATCTGCGTGTCGCGCTCTCGCACACCACAGAAGTAGAGGCTGGTACTGATGTTTAAGTACTGGTATAGATACGGTATTAAGAGAGGTTACATAAGCCCTGTATTCTGTGTAACGCACGATGGTGGCACAGAGTATATGTCAGAAGAAACTATGCAAGAGTGGGAGGAGGGTGGCGATCCGTGTCAGTTTGTCTTTGCATCACTGCTAGATAGCTGATACATTACGCAAGCCCTCCTTTCGGCACAGCTAGCCCTCACCGTGACCTCTTCGGTGGGGGTTAGTGCTTGTAATCGGTGCTATAAAATCCAGTACCTTTGAATGTGATAGAAGGCGAGGACCAGACTCGACTCATAGGTTGATGACATAGGTTGCACTGCGGGAATTCTTCAGGATCAGTCATCTTGCGTTCCATTGTGTATCTGTCACCACACTTAGCGCACTCGTATTCATATGTCATAGCTTCACTGCTTCCTCTATGTCTAGGTATCCAACTATCTTCTCCACCTTGTCGGTGTTCTCAAACTCTGTAGTCGCTGGCATCTGATGAGTATGCCACTGCGGTTCGTCCATATCTGTTAGATCAAAGGAGTAGATTCCAGATGGAGTACTGTTGATGTAGAAGGGCAGTAACTCACGATGGTATGCCTGCTCCATCAGCTTGCGGTACTTCATCTGCTCTATAAGTAGCGTAGAATAATGGGTTTGGCGACACTTGAGTTCAATGAAGTGACCGGCCTTAGCACTGGTGCAGTCGAAGGCATCATAGATTCCTGGTGCTCGCTCTAAATCTGGGTAGAGATTAAACTTAAGGAAGTCAAAGAGTATTAACTCGTTCATCTCCAAGGACTTTGACCGCCTAGCCTATCCTGCAAGGCACGAAGTGCAAAGGTAATCC
>CAUYTX010000183.1:0-3626 GCA_963575665.1 Gammaproteobacteria bacterium
CGTCTTTTTCTGATATTGCTTCTTCGGTTATTGTTGAACCGCAGTAAGCGCAATTTGTTGGTTGTGTTTTGTCTCCGCCTATCAATGGAGTTACTGAATACTCAGCCTCGCATGTGTCGCAGAATACGTTATATGTTGTCATTTAATCTCCTTATTCGTACATTACTGTACTTGTGTCTCCGAGTGCCCATTTTGCTTCGGTCTCTACAGACCAACGCTTTGTTGCTACTTTGAAATCGGGAATCTTAAGTTCCTTTGGGTTACTACTAGGTTCTAGAATCAGCATTCTATTGTTCGGCTGTGCCGCAAACTGACCATTGTCACATTTAATAAAATTATAAGATTTATGGTCTTCAACATCTTCGCTGAATCCTGTATCTAGTACATTGAAATCTGGATGTGCAGAATCGACAGTAAACATGTACTCTCCAAACTGCCAGTCACCAGCCTTAGTTTTAAATTTACATTTCTGAGATTGCAACTGTGCTTTTTTAATTACAGTAATATCGTATGACAAACAATCCCACAATTGTAATTGGTCGAGGGGCAGATGAGGATTGGGACAAACTAATAGAACATGATGAATGGTCCTCGGAAGACGATAGATGATTATAGCAGGAGTAGATTATTCTCTAACATGTCCTGCAATGTGTGTATTTGATGATGAAGATGGTGAGTTTAGTTTTGAGAAATGTAATTTTTATTTTCTGACCCAATCTAGAAAATACGATGTACAATTTAAAAACATAAGAGGTAAGTTTTTCGACCACGAAGGAATGACTGACGTATTACGATACGATGGTATATCAAATTTCTTCATTGACAGATTGTTAGAGACAGACAAAGACTGCTATGTATTCCTAGAAGGTTATTCTATGGGATCAAAAGGCAGAGTGTTTAACATTGCAGAGAACGCTGGCATTCTAAAATACAGACTATGGTTGTTTGCCGTAGAGTGTACAGAGATACCACCAACAGTACTTAAGAAATATGCTACTGGTAAGGGCAATGCAAACAAAGAACGAATGCAGGAAGTCTTTGAAGAATTCAACGACATTCGTTTAAAAGAAGAACTACATATGACAGAGAAGCAATGGAATCCTTCTTCCGACTTGATTGATGCGTATTGGCTATGCAAATATGGATTTGACAAGTTGACATCCGAAGCAAAGTAGAGTATACTCTATATTATAATAGAAAGTGATAATTATGGAAGAAGAAAAAATTAGTTCGTTGTTCGGTTTAGACGATGCTAAAAAGCCTAGGCAACCAAAGGTACTAGGGCAACTATACACGTTCTATTTGGTCGGAGAGATAACAACTCCAGACGATTACGTTGAATGGTTTGAAATCATTAGAAACGCAACAGAGAATGATATCGTTAAAATTCATATCAATTCTCCAGGCGGTAATTTATTTACTGCTGTACAGTTGATGCGTGTCATGTCGGAATCTCAAGCAAACATTCTAACATCAGTAGAAGGCGCATGTATGTCTGCCGCTACGATGGTGTTCTTGTCTGGTGATGGATTTGAAATCTCAGAACATTCTATGTTTATGTTCCACAACTATTCAGGTGGAACAATTGGCAAGGGTGGTGAGATGTACGATAACATCATGTATGAACGCAAGTGGTCAGATAAATTCATGCGTAGCATTTATGATGGGTTTTTAACTGACATTGAAATTAAATCTATGCTAGAGAACAAAGATATCTGGATGGAACCCGAAGAAGTATTCAAGCGTTTGAACAAACGTGGTGAAGAGATTATGAAAGCATCTGCGCCTAAAAAGCCTAGAGCCAAACCAGTACCTAAAAAGGTGCCTGCTAAAAAAGTGAGGAAGACAAATGAGTGATGGTGTATTCTTAGTATCGTCAGCCATTCATGCAAAGCATGGTGTGTATGATACTCAAACAAGACTTGAACAAACTATTGAAACCTGTAAGTCTATCAGAAACAAATGTGATGCGGATATCATTTTGTTAGATGGTGGCTATGAAGATATCACAGAAAAAGAACGTGATACATTGTCGCAATACATTGATAAGTATTATAGTTTTGCTGGCGCTGAGAATGTTCAACAACTTCAACAAGTGCCAAATCACGATATCGTAAAGAACATGATTGAGATTATCGTATTTGGTTCATTCTTTGATAAAGCAGTTGAAGATGGCTGGCGTGAGAAATACAAGCGTATCTTCAAGATGAGTGGACGTTATACGTTGAATGATGATTTCAACTATGACAGACACATGCAAGCTAAAGACAAAGTTGTCATTCGTGGTCCATTCACAAGTCAATTCAAATCAGAAATCACAGGCGGTGTCTCATTACAATACATGAGTCGCTTGTGGAGTTTTGATGGATTCCTACTCCCATACATTCGAGACATTTATACTGATATGTTTAATCACATGACAGATAGATTGAATGCAAAAGGTTATATTGACATTGAACATTTATTGTTTCATCACATCGACCCTGTACTGATTGAGAACATCGGCAAACTTGGTGTAGAAGGAAACATTGCACCAAACGGAGCGAGGGTATCAGATTGAACTATAAAATTTTTCAGATTTGTTTTGAAGCCAGACAGATTCCATTAGTAGACCCTTTGCTAACACCATTTGATAATACGTCAAATGAGAAGCCAGAGTTGCGTGAGTTTCATTCGTTCAATCGTATCATTGACGAAGGCTTTGCAGATGACTTAGATGCTTGGGGTGTTTTTGGTCCTCGCTGGCAAAGCAAGATGCGATATGAAGCGAATGTGATTAAAGACGCAATCGATATCAATGATGGCTTTGATGTTTACATTTTCAATCACGCTAGAGTACAGAATGCATTGACTGCGAACGTGTGGGAACAAGGTGATTATTTCCATCCAGGAATTAAACAAGTTGTTCGTTCGGCATTCATTGCTGGTGGCTATGATACAAATGCACTTGATAATGTAATGACAGATTCAACTTGTTATTGCAGTTACTTTGTTGCAACAAAATCATTTTGGTTAGAGTACATTGCATTCGTAAAAGATATCAAAGAAAAACTTGAAGCATTGACGGGTAAAGATGCTGAGATTTATCACGGTAGTGCAAACTACAGTAGAGATGCAAATCTGAATATGTTTCCGTTTATCGTTGAACGATTGTTCTCTACGTTTCTTCAGATGAAAGAATATAAAGTCTACAGTCAGCCATACGATTATAGCGTGTATCAAAATCAAATTAATGACTTCAGCAAAGTATTAGAGTCATTGTATGGTATTAAACAAATGGTTGTCGAACGACAATCAACAGAATTATTTGAACATTGGAACTTATTGAGGTTGTATTTCGCAAAGACACATCCCGACTTATTTAACTTGGATTGACAATATGATTATTGATTTGTTTAGACCAACTATAGAATGGATAAAAGATGATTTTAAGTCTAACAGAATTCGCTTTGCTGTTGAGTTGCTTGCTTGGGCTATTAGCATTGGCTGTAGCATTACTATGGCACTCACAGTCCCCACCCCTCCGCTTCTTGCTCTTTATCCTGTCTGGATCCTTGGCTGTGCTTTGTATGCTTGGGCTAGTTGGACTAGGAAATCTTTTGGCATGTTGGCTAACTATATTCTGC
>CAUYTX010000184.1:0-3624 GCA_963575665.1 Gammaproteobacteria bacterium
TAAACGATATTCTAAAGCTATTGATATGATTAAACACAGTACCCTCCTACTATTTCAGAAAGATATTTTATTACCTATGCTTGTTTAGCAATCCCAAAATTGTTCTATTGATTCCCTATTTTTGCGGATCAGCTATAATTCACCGTATCAATTACCATCTCATAGCTCCTAGGAGTATAAAATGGAGATATTCTATGAAGAAGAGGATGTAACCGTCTATTGGGACGATATGAACGACTGGGTTTATGTCGACTGGAGAAATATCCCATCGGATCGATCGGTAAAAAAGGGTTGTGAGGAAATACTGACCCTCTTATCTCATAAACAGTGCGCCCACGTGCTGAACGACAACAGAAGTGTTATTGGGCCATGGAACACCGCTGCCCAGTGGGTCGCTGAGGACTGGTTCCCACGCATGCTCAGTGCTGGCATGAAAAAATTCGCATGGATCCAGTCTCCAAATTTGTTGAGTAAATTCGCCGCAAGGCAATCTACAGCTAGTAACCAGGTCACAGATGCGATTCACCTGTTCGATGATGAAGAAAGTGCCATCAACTGGCTAAATAAATCATGAAGCAGCTTACGAAAAACTTCCTACAATCTAGACTTGATTAAGTGCGAGGCCTACTTGGGTAATCGTTCCACATCGTCTTTTCTATAATGTAGGAGTTACGCAGTTGGATTCACAAGTTACTGATTTCGTTAGATTTATTGTTTTTGACGAAAAACAAAATTTTTTTACAAAAATCAAAGACTTATATTTTCAACTGCGTAACTCCTAAATGAATACAGATTTTTATAGAAACATCATCCAGAACGCCAACGTAGGGATAGCGTTCCATAGAATCGTCACAGATGCGGCTGGAAACCCGATCGATTATGAATGGGTTGAAACTAATCCTTGTTATGAAAAATTTACTGGACTTTCGGACATTATCCATAAAAAGACCGGAGACCTCCCTCCGACTATGCCCCTTAATCGGGCGGCACTGCTTAGAATTTATGGTGAAATCGCACTGAATGGAGGACGGAAAAATATTGAGGTCTATTTCGAACCTTCTGAAACGTGGTTTGAAATTCAGATTACATCTCCAGAAAAATACTATTTTACAACGATTCTGACCGACTGCACCAGAAGGAAGAAGCTGGAAGCGGGATTGAAAACAGAGTCAACATTTTGGAACGAAGTATTCGTAAGAATTCCGGGCATGTTCTTCATGCTTAGGAAAGAAGGACAGTTCATCCTGTGGAATCGTAATTTGAGTTACCATCTGGATGCCACAGAAGAACAGATACCCTCCTTGAACTTTATGTCGTTTTTTTCTAAACAGGAGAGACAACGAATTCTCGATATGTTTGAGATGGTATTCATTCAAGGTTCGAGCGATATAGAAGCCGAAATGATTTCATTAGCTGGGAATAGCACCCAATTCTTTTTTTCATGTCATCGCATCACCCTGCTTAGCATCGATTACATCATCGGTTCAGGATTCGACATATCCCAGCGGAAGGCGTCCGAGATAGCCACCCAACAGGCCAAAAAGGCCGCCGAGAGTGCTAATCGCGCCAAATCGGAATTTCTCGCCAACATGAGCCATGAAATCCGTACCCCAATGAATGCCGTCATCGGTTTGAGCCATTTGGCACTGCAAACATCAATCACCGCACAGCAACGAAACTATCTGGAAAAAATTTACTTTTCCGCTAACTCTCTGTTACGTGTGCTCAACGATATTCTGGATTTTGCCAAAATTGAAGCCGGGAAACTCAACATGGAAGAGCATAATTTTACTTTGGATGAAGTACTGCAAAACCTAATCTCGGTCATTAACGTTAAAATAGTTGAAAAGAGGTTGGTCTTTACCATCGAGACCTCACCAGCAATTCCGAAACATTTAAGAGGAGATTCTCTACGCCTTGGCCAGGTGCTGACCAACTTAGTTTCCAATGCAGTTAAGTTTACCCAACAAGGCGAAATTTTGATCAAGATTGCGTTGATAGAAGACTCAGAGGAAACGGTCATATTGCGTTTTGCCATCTACGATACCGGCTTAGGCATGACCCCAGAACAGGTTAAAAATTTATTTCAAGCTTTTTATCAGGCTGATACCTCCATCACCCGTCAATACGGCGGTACCGGTTTGGGGTTGTCTATCAGCAAACAGTTAATCAAGATGATGGGTGGTGAGATTCATGTCACTAGTCAGCTCGGCGTGGGCAGCTGTTTTACCTTCACCGCACGTTTTGCCAAATCGAAAGATAAGGGTGATCTCTCGTATGAGGTTGTTACGGCAGAACAGGTTTTTCAAAAGTTGTCTGATGTTCGTGTACTGTTGGTAGAAGACAACGAAATCAACCAACAAGTGGCCAGAGAAATTTTGGAAAAGGTGGGTGTCCGTGTGACCGTGGCCAATAACGGTCAGGAGTCTGTGGCCATGGTTGGCCGTGAGCAGTTTGATGTCATCCTTATGGACATGCAGATGCCGGTGATGGACGGCTTGACCGCCAGTCTGGAAATCCGTAAAAGGTTTACTTTTTTTGATTTGCCTATCTTGGCCATGACTGCTAATGCCATGACCGGTGACCGGGAAAAATGCCTGGCGGCAGGCATGAACGATCATATAGCTAAACCAATCAACACAGCCAAACTCTACGAAACACTAATCCGCTGGGTCAGACCCAACTCCCCCTTGCCGTCGACAGTCCCCCTAGTGGTAGATTCTCCTGTTCTGGACATAAACGATCACTTGGCAAAACTAATGGATGGTCAAGAATTATCTACAGTTCTGCTCAAATGGATACCGCCTAAAAAGATCTCTTCATCACCCCAGCCTATAATTCCACTTTCGACGGATTGCCATGCCTTTGAACTTCCTGGGTTTGATCTGATCAGTGCGGTTAAACGACTAATGGGTAACTGGTCATTGCTCCGTGTTCTGCTGTTACGTTTTCGTTCTGATTTCTCCGATGCAAGTGAAAAACTCGAACACTATATTGCAACCGGTGCTCGCTCGGACGGCATTCGGTTGATCCATACCATCAAAGGATTGGGAAAATCTATTGGAGCCACTGAATTAGCTCTTTTAGCGGAACGGCTTGAGAAAGAGTTACAGATCGATCAAGAAACACCCCGCGCTCCATTCAAAGCTGAATTGCAGGCAGTCTTAGAGTCCATTAGCACTCTTTCGGTGCCTCCTTCCCCTATGATAAACGCGCATTCCTCATTGGATAGTACTGAAGTAGGTCAGCTACTACAAAAGTTGGCGACTTTGCTGGAGGATTCTACTTTGATACCCGATGAACTGTTGGAAAAACTCCGCGCTCAATTGACCGGACACGTGGAGACAACTGTACTTGATAAATTGATAGCCCAGGTAGAACTATTCGCCTTCATGGACGCTAAGCCCACCTTGGAAAAAATAGCCGAAGACTTGGGACTCAATCTAAACGAGTCTTTCAGGAATTGCTAGACGATTATAGCAAAGCTATGGTAGAATGGTTACAAAGATCAAGAACATGATAGGAAGAAGATGATGATGTATTCAGTAGATTTTCAAAAAAGAATACTGGAAATAAAAACAAAAGAAAGTTTAACCTACAGAGATAGGAGTTACGCAGTTGGAT
>CAUYTX010000185.1:0-3558 GCA_963575665.1 Gammaproteobacteria bacterium
CAATAAATCTAACGAAATCAACAATTTGTGAATCCAACTGCGTAACTCCTAATAGCCTTGAAAATCACCTTGCGTGTTAAACCTTGGTACGCCATGGTCACGAAGCCAGCGATATTCCCCACCGTGCCTTTTAAGACGGTAGTTCATATGAAATTCTTCGCGCCTGTCAAAATGATTGGTATAGGTCTCAAGACATTGGGTAAAATCATCTGGATGGACTCCTTCAGCCCAACCATTGCCAATTTCCTGTTCCATAGAGCGACCAGTAAAGTCTAGCCAAAGCTGATTAAACCAAACGCACAACTTGTCAGTATCCGCAACCCATATGAGGACAGGAGCAGAATCTGCCATCGCACGAAATCGACCCTCGCTTTCAAGAAGAGCTTTTTCTGCCAGACGACGCCATTGAATTGCTAGACTCAAATCACTCTGCATTTGATTGATTACTTTGCCGAGCTCAGCTAATTCACCAGTCCCTACAATTTGCAAGGAATGACTAAAATCCTTATTACCAATATGAGTCACAACTTTACATATTTTTTCCAAAGGTTGAGTAAACCAGTGTTTGAGCAGCAGCGTTAATAACGTGGCCACCACAATGGCGAAAGCAATTTCTATAAAACTAGAAAAAATTACGTTCTTATGTGTTTTCCCTATTTCACTAGTCAAGTCATACTTCATCAATAATATAGCTAGATGATTTGGACGAATTTCTCCAAAGACTGTTTTCATGGATATCGGTTGATAACAAAGAATTTTCTTTTTGTTTTGTGCTAATGTTGCCTTAAAATGCCTCTCTTGTTGTGTAGATCTAAAAGATAAAATGTCAAACTCTGGAAGCACATCCCGAATTGAATGATGTATGTTCTGGCGATCTGATGAATAGAGCACCAGTCCTTCTTCATCGACTATTGAAATTAAATCAACATTTGGGGCGGAGCTCAACTGTGCTATTACCTCGTCAACTGCATCCAAAGCATCTGTTCTTAAGAGATATTCAATGCGATTTTGTGCATCAAGCATTCGGTATCGGGCCGTCTCAAACGCGTTTTCTTCCACAATAATCGATGTCTGCATGATTCGTAAAGACGCAGAGAACGTCGTTAAGATTGCAAACGAAAAGAAAATCAACCACGGCAACCAACGACGCAGAGGAATTGTCGATAAAGCGTTCATTTTTGCAACTCAGGGAGACACCTAGGGTCAACTAGATGTTCTAACTCAAAAGATTTATGAAGCAGTTTACGCTTCAGCATTAAATCACGCAGACTAGTGGCAAGTTTTAGCAACTTCGGTGAATTACCTCCAAATTGTACATGGTTTTCAGTTAAGCTTAGTGAGATAAGACCGTCAAACTGTGACAAAACTTGATCTGCTCTTACTTTTAGGTAGGGTCCAAGCCTTGTAGCTGCATCCTCCGGTTGTTTTGCAAAATAATCTAGTGCTTTGAAGTATGCTGAGATGAGGCCTGTAATTTGCTGCATGTGTTTGTCTAAGGCGTCTGCTCGTACCACGAGTACATCAAGAATCCTTCCAGGCACTCGGGTACTGTCAAATATTACCTTGGCACCCTGACTTAGAAGTTCGGTGCGAACAGGTTCAAAAGTAACAACAACATCAACCTTTCCACTACGGTAGTTGTTAATGTGCTCATTCACTGGGATAGAAACTAACTGAATGTCGTTTACTTCTAACCCTGCTGCTGCCAGTAAGGCATCGAGCATCACGGCCCCAATTGCTGAATTTTCTGCCCCAACCCGCAAGCCACGCACGGCTTGTATGTTCCTGATGCTTGGTCGAACCATATAGCAAAACCGACATAGAATGGCAATTCAGCTAGACATCGTGCTTAAGCGAGTCTCTCTATGACCATCTTACGTCGGTTTTTCTATCTCTGGCGATGATCACTAAGTGATCGAGGAGATGTCCCCACTAGTGATCACAATACCAGTGTTAACAGTCACCTCAACCAGCTCAATGATCACGTCAGTGCTCTGGACACCATCCGCTCCATCTGAAATGAAGAGGTAGCTATTTCCATGTCCATCAGTGAACACTGCGCACTCTCCAAAAGTGCTGCTACCAGTCGATAATCCCGATTCGACTGCAGTAACCATGTCACTCACTGAGAGGCCGACGCCGTTTCCGACGAAGGTAGCCAAACCGTGAGAGTTAATTGCAGCAGTGCCTGATGTGGCAGTCAGTCCGTTGGCAGAAATCGACAGCGAAACCGACCCAAAGTCAATCGTATCGTTGGAAGTCCATCCGTAGATCTTGTCGAACGATACTCCAGTAGCATCCGAGTCCCCCACCGTAAACTGGAAGATGTCGTGCCCAGTACTGCTGGTGGAACTCATGATGTCCGTACCACCGCCTCCGATGAAGGTGTTATAGCCTCCAAAATCTCCGATTAGGAGATCATCTCCAGCTGAACCACTCAGATAGGTATGGGAACTACCCAACACTGTGATCGTGTCGGCCTCACTTGAACCGATTACTGTTTCTACATCAATGACCTTGACCCAATTGGCAGCCAATAAGGTAATAGTATCTATACCATCAGACCCCACGACTGTCTCTACACTACTGACCTCGATGGCACCGCCAGCGAGGAGGGTGACCGTATCCTCACCACCAAGAGACCCCAAAACTGTCTCTACAGCACTGACAGCGACTGCACTGTTACTCAATAAGGTAATAGTATCTACATTAGTAGAGCCCAAAACTGTCTCTACACTACTGACCTTCGTGGCACCGCCAGCGAGGAGGGTGACCGTGTCTTCACCAGAAAGTCCCAGCAGAGTTTCAACGCCACTAACCGAGATTGCACCGTTGACTAGCAGAGCAATGGTGTCCGCACCAGTAGAGCCCAAGACTGTATCTATATCAGCGACCTTCACGCCACCGCTGGCGAGGAGGGTGATCGTGTCAATCGCAGAAGAACCGAACAGGGTTTCAACTCCACTGACAGAAATCGCACCGTCAGCTAACAGGGTGACACCGTCGCTTGCGCTGGTAGAACCTAAAACCGTCTCTACAGCGGTGACCTGAATCCAATTGGCAGCCAATAAAGCGATGGTGTCCGTACCATCGGAACCTAAGACTGTCTCTACACTACTGACAGCGACCGAACTGGCAGCCAATAAGGTAATGGTGTCCCAACCGTAATAACCCAAGACTGTCTCTATAGCACTGACAGAAACCGCACCGGAAACCAACATGGTGATGGTGTCCACACCAGTAGACCCCGAGACTGTCTCTATATCAGCGACCTTCGTGGCACCGCCAGCGAGGAGGGTGACCGTATCCTCACCACCAAGAGATCCCAAAACTGTCTCTACAGCACTGACAGCGGCTGAACTATCACCCAATAAGGTAATAGTGTCCGCATTAGTGGAGCCCAAAACTGTCTCTACAGCACTGACCTTGACCCAATTGGCAGCCAATAAGGTAATAGTATCCGTAGCGTCGGAACCATAGACTGTCTCTACACTACTGACCTTGATGGCACCGCCAGCGAGGAGGGTGACCGTATCCTCACCACCAAGAGACCCCAAA
>CAUYTX010000186.1:0-3558 GCA_963575665.1 Gammaproteobacteria bacterium
TCGGAAGGCACCCCTTACATTGGGTTCTTGTATGTAGGTTTGATGATTGACTCGGAAGGTAGACCTAAGGTATTGGAATATAACTGCCGTTGTGGAGATCCAGAAACCCAACCGATCCTCATGCGCTTGCGATCGGATTTAGTCGATTTGTGTGAAGCAGCGTTGGAAGGAAAACTCGACCAGATACGTGCTGATTGGGATCCTAGACCTGCTTTGGGAGTAGTGTTAGCTGCTGGGGGTTATCCTAGTAGCTACCCTAAAGGGGATGTCATTCATGGTTTAGACTTGCCACCTTTGCCCAATACAAAGATTTTTCATGCAGGAACTGCTTTTCGGGATGGTGAGATAGTCACGCAAGGAGGGCGAGTTTTGTGTGTTTGTGCTTCAGGGGATTCTATTTTAGAAGCACAATCTCACGCCTATGGAGCTATTGAAAAGATCTCCTGGTCTGGAATACACTTCCGAAAAGATATTGGACATCGTGCACTGAAAAGAAGTATAGTCTGAATTCTTCGAATAGGTTGGAACCTGATGCAATCGATACCCCTTGTTTTAGCGTTGGCTACTCCCCTGGTTTTGGCGGCCTCTCCCCCAGAAGCGTCTCCACTGCCAGATGCAAAGTCAGCTGTTCCTTCTCTTAGAACAGCGGATCCTAATTGTCCTCCTCCAGCGCGCGTAGAAGCACCCAGTCGCGTAGAGGTGCCCAGTGATGCTGGCACTTGGAATGGGATGCCGGGTCCAGGGGTTGCACCGACTACTCGCCCTCCTGTTCCAGTTCGGTCGTCAGAAATGAGTGGGAATGCTAGGATGCAATCTGGAAACGGAATTATGTGGGGATACAACGTCGGGCCTTGGAATGGCCCACCACCGGGACCAGGGAATCAAAACCAGCCGGGTAACCAGGAAGAAGGTGGACCTGCTGGAGATGGTCGTTTCGGAGGAGGACCTGCCATGGGTGGTCAGAACATGGGAGGCGGAATGGGTTACGGTGCTCCGTGGGGTGGACAAGGTGGTTTTAATAATCGGATGCCTCCCGGACAGCCAGAGGAAACCAACACACCACCCCCCGGCTACGGACAATGGAGTGGACCAGCCAGAACGGGGTATGACATACCACCGCCTGCTACACCTTTTGCTCCTATTGAAGAACGCTTAATCAACATTGAGCGTCGGTTGGACGAACTCATGCAGCGGTTGTCGAGTCCACCAAAATAGCGAGGAAACTTATGGCGCGCATTACCGTTACAGATTGTTTAGAACACGTCGAAAATCGTTTTCAGTTAGTTTTAGTGGCTTCAAAACGCGCTCGCCAGATCGCGTTTGGTGCTACTCCCATGCTCCCCGAGGAAAATGATAAACCAACCGTGTTATCACTGCGGGAAATTGCTGCTGGATGTCTCCAGTCGCCCACTCTTATGTCTTTGCCTAATCAAGCCTTAGAAAAAGCAAAGGCCATGTTTGATTCGGAGCCTTCTACTGCAGAATGCCTAACACCTACGGATCCAGCTATTTAAGTCTTTGTGGTTCTTGTAACCTCTTCGCGTTACTTGAAGGGTATTTGAGTACTGTCCAGGTAGAAGAGGTTTACAAAGCTTATTTGTTTTCCGAAGATGCTCACAAAGGTCAATTCCGGCAAACTGGTGAGCCCTACATTTGTCACCCCATTGCGGTGGCGTGTATTTTAGCTGATCTACACCTAGATTACCGCGCCATCATAGCAGCACTTTTGCACGATGTCATTGAAGATACGAGTATCGCCAGAAATACGCTAAAACAAAAGTTTGGCGAGGAGGTTCTCATTCTTGTGGAGGGATTAACTAAGCTGGAAAAGATCCAGTCCAAACCCATCCTCGAGACGCAAGGTGAAAATCTTCAAAAATTGTTTTTGTTCATGGCTAAAGACATTCGGGTGATCCTGATCAAGTTGGCAGATCGCTTGCACAATATGCGTACTTTAGGTGCTGTTTCCGATGAAAAGAAAAAGAGAGTTTCCCAAGAAACGTTAGAACTTTTTGCTCCAATAGCCAACCGACTAGGACTTAATCATTTTCGATCAGAATTAGAAGACCTTGGTTTTTCTACGCTAAATCCAGAAAGTTACCAAGAGCTGAAGATCAAAGTCTCTAAGGAATGCTGCGATCAACAACAGGTCGTCGGCAATGTGGAGAATGAATTAGCAGATCGATTACGTGATAAAAACATCTCAGGACGAGTAGAGGGACGGAAAAAGAATTTATATAGTATCTATCAGAAAATGAAACGAAAAGGAAGTACCTTTTCAGAAATTCGCGATTTACATGCTTTTCGAATCATAGTAGGCGTATTAGATACTTGCTACCTTGTACTTGGGGTAGTACATACCCTGTATAAACCAGTTCCGGGAAGATTTAAGGATTACATTGCGATTCCAAAAACCAATGGCTACCAGTCTTTACACACGACTGTCATTGGTCCGCATGGTACCCAAATGGAGATTCAAATCCGGACGGAAGAAATGGATAAGGTAGCAGAAGTAGGCATTGCTGCCATATACAAAAACGAAACGGGAAACGCTTTTGATATGGGGCATTACGCTGCCGATAAAATTGGGGCATGGATCGCAGGTGTATTAGAAGCAAAACGAGGTGCAGAAGGTCGCATATTCGCCGAGAACATAAAATTAGATCTTATTACAGATGATGTATACGTGTTTACTCCAAAAGGAAAAGTTTTTGAGTTACCTCGGGGTTCTACACCAGTAGATTTTGCCTATAAAATCCATACCGAACTTGGACAGGCTTGTGTCTCTGCTGAAGTGGACGGTCAATCTGTTCCATTACGCACACCCTTGGTCAGTGGTCAGACGGTTACCATTCATCGTTCTCCCAAGGAAGAAAAATCTTGTCCCAATCCAAATTGGCTTGAATTTGTCGCGACCGCCAAAGCACGTTCCAAGATTCGTGAGCATTTATTAGGAAATTTTGACTCGCAGGAAGCTGCTGTGATCGGTCGGTGTGCGCTAAGACAGGTACTGGCTAGTGATTTTTCTAAAACGTGGGAAGACATCCCTAAAAACGTTATCAGTGTTTTGCTCAGAGAATCTCATTTAGCGAGTGAAGATGACCTGATGACGCAAATTGGGTGGGGCAATTGTTTTGCTATTTCAGTAGCACATCGACTCATGCAGGGCCCAATACAGTTACAGGGCAAAATGCAGAGTCTCTTGTTTTATAGACCTTTGATTATTCAGGAGAGCGGAGGTGCGGTAGTTACCTATGGAAAGTGTTGCAGACCTATCCCAGGAGATAAAATCATGGGATTTGTTAGCACAGGACGTGGAGTAGTCGTTCACACGCACACTTGTAAGGCAGCTGCAGAACACCGCAACCACCCGGAACGTTGGACTGAGGTAAGATGGGATAAGACCCTAGAGAGATCCTTCTTAGTAGAACTTGAAGCAGATGTCGCTAATTCCCGCGGCATGCTCGCTGCTATTGCCACCAGTATTGCCAATCTCGACAGTAATGTTGAGGGTTTCTTAATGAAAGAAGAAGAAAGGAGTAGAGCTATTCTACATTT